>NZ_VFUX01000060.1:0-11707 GCF_006441275.1 Mesorhizobium sp. B2-4-17
TCAGGGGCGGGTCGCTTCAACATGACCCAGTGAATCAAAAACCCCCGGCAAATGCCAGGGGTTTGTCAGCAGTCTGAGAAAGGCAGGCGAATTCCCGCCTGCCTTTCTGTTGCCGAACCGCTCCTGATTATGGGGTAGGCAGATCGCCGCTCACGATCGGATGGGAAGTCTCGAACCCGAAACTCTTCGGCGCCATCAGCATCAAGGCGATCACGATGGCGATGGAAGCAAGAAACGTGGCGGTGATGACAATATCTCTCACGATCCGTTCCTTTCAAATCCAATTGTCAAAAAGAAACGTTTGGCATTGTACGAGGTTCCTCCGCCCAGCAATGCAGACGAATTGGCTTTTACTTCTGGGGCGGCTGCGCCGGCACTTCGCCCGGCTTGATGATCGGTGTATTGCCTTCGTCAGGCGCCGGCGCGGCCATGCCCTGGTCGCCGGTGGGCGGCGGCTTCAGCACGCCGCCGCAATCATTGAGCTTTTCGGTCAAATTGCCGCCGCCAAGCGGCTGTTTGCCGCCTTGATCCGTCTGTGCACGGCACTTGTCGGTCTGTTTCGCCTGGCTGTCGGTATTCGGCTGCGTCTGTGCCGCCGCCGGCACTGCCAGCGCCAATATCAGGGACGCGATGGCGAGAGGTTTCATCCCGGCCTCCTTTTCTTGCGCGGCCGCCCACGGCGGCCTTCCCTTCGCAGGAACAACGTCCGTCGGCCGAAAAGGTTGGCCACTTCCCTCCCGCCAGCTGGAAGCGTCGCTGGCGCCGGCAAGGCCGTCAGCCGATCCGGACAACGCGGCCGTCACGTTGACTGAAGGCATGCTTGGCCCTACTCGCCGACCGCGTCCGCAACAGCGTGCCGGGAACCCGAGGCCAAGGCATCATGCCCATGCGGCCCAGTCTGACCTGATATGATAGTCTGACCTGATATGGTGCAAGTTTTCGCAACGGGCCAATGGCCGGGTCAGCAAGATCTTACCGCGTCATCCTCGGACGTCGCGGCAGGCGGATCGGCCCTTTGCGGGCATTCCTCGTAGCGGTGGTCGCGACCGCCGCAGAAGGAACAGCACATAGCTTCGCGGCCTTCATTTCCGGGCCGCCATTGGGGTGTTTCGTAAGGCTTCCTGTCATCCATGCCCAGCAATGCGCGAGGCATGATTTGGTTGCGCGGGAGCCCCGCCATGCGCAACGCACAGCCTGTCGCGGAACTGGCGGACAGATAATGGGTTTTATGCGACAATGCATGTCCGCTCGGGCAACTCCCGGAAGGTGTGAAGCGGTCTTGCGCCCGCAGTTGCCTCGAGAGCCCGACACCGCGTCAAGAACCAAGAGAAACCGCCATGTCCGCTCGCGTTCGAATCCTGTTGATGACCCTGGTCCCCATGCTCGCGGCGACCAATCTGGCCGAGTCCCGGCCCGACAGCCGCGGCATGAGCTGCACCGAGATCCGCGCCATGATCCAGAGCCATCGCGCCGTGGTGCTGACCACTGGTCCGAACACCTATGACCGCTATGTCAGGCAGTTCGGCAATGAATGCGACTGGCCGGAAGTGCCGATGTCGGCCTATATCCCGTCCCGCGACGGGCATTGCCCGGTCTATCACTGCGAAGAGCCGGTCAACAACTTCCCGAATTGACGCTCCGCCGCGCCGGCGTCATAACCGTTCTCGCTTCTCCCGCTTCGTCTAATGGTAGGACAGCGCCCTTTGAAGGCGTGAATCGTGGTTCGAGCCCATGAGCGGGAACCAGCCTTCCTCAAGGCAGCCCCGGTTTTTGAACCGCCCCCTCCTGAAACCATTTTGATGGACCCGGCGTTGACGATCGGGGGCATGGCCAGACAGGAGACATTCCATGACCGTCAACTGCCGTATATCCATCGACAACCGGCCGGACGCCACCAACGCCATTTTCCAGGCGGTGCCGCGGATTGGAGAAAGCGTTTCCTTGTCGGTCGACGGAAGTCCCCAGGACCTGCGGGTCTCGCGCGTCGTGCACGTCCCCGACGGCAAACTGGAAGCTGCCGCGATCATCGTCGAGGTGACGACCAACATCCTTTGAAGCATTCCAGGAAAAGCGTGAAACGGTTTTGCGACCGCAATTGCGTCAAACAGGCCTTGAGCCATGCCACGGCGGATGCTCCCTGGCCTCACGCTAGAGTGATTGCAGACATGAAACCAGCTGCCGCGGTATGCGTTCTAAGCCCGCAACCTTGTCGAGGTTCCAATGCAAACCGCGTGGTTTTCCAAGCCCGTGGTGGTTTCGGTCGGCGTCACCGGGGCCACCCGCAACCTGTCCAATACACAGCAGGCCATCGAATTGCTGACGACACATTGGCGCGACGCCGGTAGCCCGAAGCATCAGTCGGCACTGCGCGCCTGCCGCCGCGCGACAAGTGGCGACGTCTCTCCCGATACTGCCAGGGAGGCTTTCGTCGAGGCCGCGCGCGAGGCGCATATCCTGGTTGAGTGAGTTGCCCGCCGCTCGTCCTGGCGCCGAGGCGGGCTGTTGGAACGCCTTTCGAATGGCCCGCTCCCACGCCGCCGGCCTGGTTTCGCGAGGCACCCGCGGATCGTCGCCATCGTTCACAATGTCGTGACCAATGGAACCGCCTGAAACCACAGGCGTTTTTTTCGCAGACGTTTGTCAGGCAACATCAGGAGGCGTCTATGCGTGTCATGAACCTCGTCACTCTCGCCCTCATAATCCTTGGCGGCCTCAACTGGCTGGTCATGGGTTTGACGGGCCATGACGTGATCGGCATGGTTTTCGGGGGAGCTACCCTGGCTCGCCTGGCCTATGTAATCATCGGCCTTGCCGCCATATGGCAGTTGATGCCGGGTTTCCAGAGCTTCACGGTTGGAGAAGTTGATGCCGAAAGGCATCTCCATCATCCGTGACCGGTAAGGTGGGGCGGTGGGAAGCCCGCCGCCCCACCCGTATGAGGCCGCTCAAGCGGCACTGAACAAAACCGTGATTGCCCCGTCGCGACCGACACGGCTCCCAACGGCCAGACCCGCGTCAACCGGGACGCTCTTCAGGGGCCGAAGCCCGCCGCGGCGTCGTTGTCGGCCTCGGAGCCGACTTGCGGCACGATGATCGAGGTCAGCGGCGCGTTGAGACGCCAACTGAGATGACCGGGCAACCGCTCCAGGACAGCGGAGCCGCCGAGTGACTGCGGCGCCACCCGCTGCAGCACGACCGTGCCGAAACCCTTGCGCGCGGTCTCGTCGCGCCTGGTTCCTGGGCGGGGCTTGGATGTCTCCTCCCACAACAGCTGGAATTCCCGTTCGCCCGAAGCACGCGAACCCTGCCCCCCCGAGCCGATCGTCCAGGTGATCTCGACCCGCCCGTCTTCGGTGCCAAGCGCGCCGTATTTGGACGAATTCGTGCCAAGCTCATGGAACGCCATGCCTAGAGTCTGCACCGCGTTCGACTGCAGCGTCAGAACCGGGCCGGAGAGCGTTATCTGTTCCTCGCGGCCGAAAGGCTTCAAATGTTCCTGGATCAAGTCGAAGAGGCTGGCGCCCGCCCATTCCGAGGTGACAAGCAGGTCATGTGAGCGCGACAGCGCCATGATACGGGCACGGATCAGTTCCTCGAACTCACGCGGATCGCTCGAACGCTTGCTCGTCTCCCTTACCATCGACAGGATGACGGCGAACTGGTTCTTGACGCGATGGTTGACCTCGCGCATCAGCAGCCTGATCCGGCGCTCGCTCTCCTTGGCGGCGGAAATGTCGCGCGCGATCTTCGAGGCGCCGACGATCTCGCCACGCGCGTTCTTGATCGGCGACACGGTCAGCGAGACGGCGATGAGCACGCCATCCTTGCGCCGTCGCGTCGTCTCATAGCTTGCCACCTGTCCGCCATTGCGAATCCGGGAGATAATCTCGGTCTCCTCGCTCTTGAGGTGATCGGGGATGAGCATGAGGATCGATTGGCCGACCGCTTCCTCGGCGCTGTAGCCGAACATGCGCTCGGCCGCCGAATTCCAGCTGGTGATGATGCTGTTGAGATCCTTGCTGATGATGGCGTCGAACGAGGAATCGACAATGGCCGCGAGACGCGCATCGGCGGTCGCGTCCTGCCTCTCATCGTCCATAATGCCGGTTACCGCCGCCACGATTTCGCTCATTGCCATGAGGTAGCGCGAAAACGGATCAAGGCAATCGCTCCCCGTGCAGTTGGCGCATGTCAGCCGAAGCGCCCCTCACTCCGACGACCGATCGGCCGCTTTACCGGGCTGATCGGTTACCTTGCCGTTCCCGCTGTCGGGCATGAGAACGCCGAATTCCTGTGACTTGACGCCATGCTCCGCCGTCAGGAAGCCTTCGGAGGCAAGACCGCGCCGCAGCAACTCCCTGACCGCCGCCGAACGGCTCGGCATGCGCTTTTCGAAGCGCCAGTTTTCCAGGGCCGCCAGTTCGTCCGCGGTGAGCATGATCTGCAATCGTTCCGGGCGTTCCAGTTCAGCCATTGCGCGTTTCCTCGCTCAGGTCTAAAAATACGCTTAGTTAGTATTTATCTCATTCGGCTCATAGTTAGGATTGCTCCCATCATGCGTCAAGTCCTGCCAATGGGTGAACAGCGCAACCCGCGCATGATGGGGATCAGACGTTGGTTGCACGTTTGCATGAATGTGCTAACTGGCTGATTTCTTTGCACATTTTCAAATTTCCACTTGTCAGGGGCCGGCCATGGGTGCATGCTCCCACCAAAATAGAAACCGATCGCCTGTGGGAGGCTTCGATGCGGTACAACTTCTCCATGCGCCTGCGCGATGACGTCAATTCGGCCGTCCGGACGGCATTTCACAGGGGCATCGTCAACATCACGGCGGTGGCCGAGCAGATCAGGGTTAGGAACCTTATGGAAAACGTCGCCCTTGAGGATATCGAATATCTGGTCCTGCAGGCCGCCCAACTGTTTGGCGCGCCGATAGAATTCGACGCTCAAAGCAATGGATTGGCTTTGCCTGGAAATGGTTTCGCCGAGGATGGTGGCGAGGGCGCGATGGTCCCGCCCGATCTTCATCAACATGTCTCGATGCAATAGTCCGGCGAATGCCAAACCGGGCGGCGGGTCAAGGCGCTGGGCAAATGGACACCGCCACTGCCGGCCTGCCACTTCTATTGCCCAGCCGGCGGCACGCCTCGCCGGCCTTCAAACTGCTTCGATGCCTTGCGCTACCAGCCATGACCGGGAGGACATGCTCCCGAACGGGATCGACCGTCAGCGCGTCGCATACCTGGCCAGCGCGTGCTCGATCAGCACGTCGATGATCTGGCTGTAGCCGATGCCCGTCGCCGCCAGCGCCTTGGCGTACATCGAAATGTCGGTGAAGCCGGGAAGCGTGTTGACCTCGTTGACCAGCAGCGAACCGTCGGCGCGCAGGAAGAAGTCGACGCGCGCCATGGCCTCGCACCCAAGCGCCCGGAAAGCCCGCGTGGCCATGTCCCTCGCCCGGTCGGCAATCGCGGCCGGCACATCGGCGGGCACCTTGACCACGGCGCCGTCGGCGTCGAGATATTTGGCCTCATAGGTATAGAAGCCATGCTTCCCGGCCGGGATGATCTCGCCGGGCAGCGACACGGTGAGCGAGCCGTCGGCCCGCTCCAGCACCGAACACTCGATCTCGCGCCCTTCGACGAACTCCTCGACCACCACCTTGCCGTCGTAGCGGAAAGCCGTTTCGACGGCGTCGTCGAAACCATCCCTGTCATTCACCTTGCTCACCCCGAAGGAGGAGCCCTGGCGCGCCGGCTTGGCGAAGAACGGCAGTCCAAGCATCCCGGCGATTTCCTGGAACGAACCGACGTCGTTTCGATGCACGGTGACGGAGCGGGCAACGGCAAGCCCCGCCTCGCGCATCAGCCGCTTGGCGACATCCTTGTCCATGGCGGCGGCCGAGGCGAGGATGCCGCAGCCGACATAGGCGACATCGGCAACCTCGGCGTAGCCCTGCACCGAGCCGTCCTCACCGAACGGACCGTGCAGCACAGGAAAGACGACATCGACCGGCAGCAGTTCAGGCTGGGCGCCGCCTTTCGACACCACCACCAGCCGGCCCTTGCCGCCGGGCAGCAGCGCGACCTCGGCGCCATCCTCCGACAGCGGAGCCCCTGCCCCGTCGCCGCCAGCCTCGGTCGATGGTTGCAGCAGCCATTTGCCCTCCCTGGAAATGGCGATCGGCACCACCTCGTAGCGCGTCCGGTCGATCGCCTTCAGCACATTGGCGGCCGATAGGCGGGAGACGTCATGCTCGGCCGAGCGCCCGCCATAGAGGATGGCAACCCTGATCTTGTCCTTCATGGAAATCCCTCGAAATCAAATGGCGACGGCAATGCCGCGATTGGCAAAGAAGCGGTCGAAATCGGATGGCGCCAACACTGCGTTTGCCTGTGTGGCGCTGGTATGGCCGGACGGGTTGTGGAAGCAAAAAACCTGATCGGATGCCGAAGTGACCAGCACCAGGTGACCGCCCTTGGATGGCGGCTCGCGCTCGGGCCAGCGGATCGAGCTGCTGACCGAGGCGATGAAAAAGCGCGACCGGGCGAGGATCGCCGGAATGTCCGCTGTCGCGACACCGGTCACCACCTCGGCGTCGAGGCCGAACTCCGCCTTCACGAAAGTGACGAAAGGCGCGTAGATCAGCCCCTTGATCGATCCTTCGTTGACGACATAGCCGCCATATCCAGTGCATTGCCTGGCAAGTTCGACCGTCGGCACGATCTCGCCGCGCGTCGCCAGGATCATCTTGAGACACGCCATGCCGCAGATGTTGGCGGCCCACAGAGCGTATTCGTCGAGCGTTTCAGCACCCGAACCCCGCCACAACGGATCCCGCCGCAGCGCGATGTCGGCCCCTTCGGCGAGCACGGCCAGTGTCTTGTCGGGCGTCTCCCATTGGCTGAAAAACGGTACGGCTTCAGGCAATGGTTTCATGCGGCTCCTCGGGTGCGGCCCAATCCAATCTCGTATACGAGATACGAAGAAAAAAGGCGGCAGCATCAAGGGCACGCATAACGGCCCTGGACCTCTGGCGCGGCGGGATTACCCTTTCAGCAGCGCCGCCAACCTTGGAATGCCCTCGGTCACCGCGCGGCGGTCGGCGAGCGTGAACGACAGCCGCAGCGTGTTGCGGCCGCTGCCGTCGGCATAAAAGGCGTTGCCGGGCACGAAGGCGACGCGTGCCTCCTTCACCGACCGCGCCAGCAACTCGGTGGCGTCGGACCCTTCCGGCAGCGTCACCCAGACGAACATGCCGCCTTCCGGGCGGCTCCAGGTCACGCCGTCGGGCATGTTGGCCTCGAGCGCGGCAAGCAGGCCGTCGCGGCGCTCGCGATAGGCGCCGATCAGCTTTTCCACCTGACCGTCGAACACGGATTCGGCAACGCGGTGCATGACAAGCTGGTTGATCGACGGGCTGTGCAGGTCCGACGCCTGCTTCATCAGCACCAGCTTCTCCACCACATGGCGCGGCGCGCACACCCAGCCGACGCGCATGCCCGGCGACAGGATCTTCGAGAACGAGCCGCAATAGAGCGTGCGCGCCTTGTCGATGCCGCCGGACCTGATGCAGTCGAGCGCCAGGATCGGCGGCACGCCCTCCCCGTCATAGCGCAACGCGCGATAGGCGGCGTCCTCGATCACCGCGATGTCGAGTTCGCCTGCGAGGTCGAGCACTGCCTCGCGCTGCTTCCGGTCCAGCGTGTTGCCGGTCGGGTTGGCGAAGTCGGGCACCAGATAGGCGAACTTGACCTTGCCGCCATTCGCAGCCGCCGCCGCGCGGTAGGCATCGGGCGTCATGTTGCCGCCTTCCGGCCGCAACCGGTCATAACGCGGCTCGTAGGCGTTGAAGGCCTGCAGCGCACCGAGATAGGTCGGCCATGTCACCAGCGCGGTGTCGCCCGGCGACAGGAACAGCTTGCCGAGATAATCCAGCGCCTGCTGCGAGCCGGAGGTGATGAAGATGTTGGCTTCGTCGCAGGCGACGCCGAGCTTGCCCATCTGCCCTGCGAGCCAGCGCCGCAGCGGCAGATAGCCTTCCGAGACCTGGTACTGCAGCGCCGCCCCCGCTTCCGCGCCGCCGAGCACTTCGGCATAGGCGTCGCGGATGGCATTGGCCGGAAACAGCGACGGATCGGGAATGCCGCCGGCGAAGGAGATGATATCAGGCTGGTCGAGCAGCTTCAGCAGCTCGCGGATTTCGGAAGCCTTCATGCGCGAGGAGCGCGAAGCCAACAGGTTCAAAAGGGTCAAGACACGCCTCCCCGGACGCTTCGGATATAGGTCAACTTAGCTGACCTATATCCCTTCTTGCCGGCAAATTGAATAGAGCCTGAAAGAATTCCCGCATACGCCAGCCGCTGACGCAGGTCGGAGGCTTGCGCCTTGCGGAACTGGATGTCGGTCATGGTGGATGAGATACGGCCAGGGGGCGGCAACGGCAAGCGGAGAGGTTGGAGATCAAGGGTAAAGGCTTGCGCCGCCCCTCATCTGCCTGCCGGCATCTTCTCCCCGTATAGTGACGGGGAGAAGGACGCTCTCGCCGCTGATTTCGCCAATTATCAACGCTGCGGAAAGGACGCCGGCGTCGCGGCCGGCGCCTTTCTCCCCGTCACTATACAGGGAGAAATGTCCGGCAGGACAATGAGGGGCGGCGCAACCCTTCAGCCTCAATCCACATCATTCGCCGGCCTGGCCTTGCCGCACTGCGCCAGCACCTTGCCGATGGCCCCGCTCGAACCCTTCAGCGGAAAGCTGTTGGCGCCATATTTGGCTGAACTGACCGAGACGTCCCCCTTCGACTGCAAAAGGTCGAGCAGCGGATCGGTCTTGGCCAGGTCCGCCACGAAATAATTGTACATCGCTTCGAGCTGCAGCGTCTTCGTCACCGTCTTGCCGTCGGCCTTGAAATCGAAGGCACCGCTGATGCCGGGCTCCAGTTGCTGGCCGCTGGCGCCCAGGTCGTAGCTCAGCACAGGATTGTCGAAGCAGGTCAGCATCAGGCGCGCATCGCCTTTCGGCCCGCCGCACGCCGAGGCGGTCAGCACGCTGCCGCCCTCGTCTTCCTCCATCTTCGCGCTCCAGCCGCTGCACGGCGCGGCAAGAACCGGCTGCGCGGCCTGCAATATGGTCATGGCACAAACGAAGAAGAGATATCCCGCTTTCATGACTTCCCCCTTACACATTTGCAGCACCCGCCGGCAGCATATAGGAAAAGCGGTCCGGCGACATTGCCCTGTTCGGCAAGCCGTCCGGGCCGATTTGGAGAGAGTGGTGCCGAGAAACCGTGTTCGTCTGCGTCTTGGGCCGGTCGCGCTTATGGCTTGGCCCCTGGCAGCCGCAGCCGCCGCGGCCGGCTGGAAGCCGGTCGAGACGGTGGAGACCTATGCCATATCGGGCCAGTCGGGGCTGGAGCTCTACCGGTCGATCGGCGAGAACGGGCCGAATGTCGGCATTGCCCACGCCATCGCCCACACCAATTTCAAGCTGACCTGGACCAGGGACTATCAGGCGCGTGGCGCGGTCTGCGTGCTGGTGTCGGCCAAGCCGAAGCTGATCATCACCTACACCTTGCCCAGTCCCACCGCGCCGCTGCCATCAGCCGTCCAGAAGAACTGGGAGGTTTTCCTCGCCGGCGTCAGTGCCCATGAGAAAGTGCATGGCGCCAGCATTGTCGACATGGTGCGCAAGATCGAGGCGGCGACCGTCGGCCTCACGGTCCCGAATGATCCCCAATGCAGCAAGATCCGCACGGAAATGACCAAGCGCCTGTCCGAACTCTCGCAGGCGCAGCGGCAGTCCAGCCGCGATTTCGACCGCGTCGAACTCGGTCAGGGCGGCAACCTGCAGAAGCTCATTCTGGCCTTGGTCAATGGCGGCTGAGAGGGGCCTTCGCGACGCGATGGCCCCTTTTGCCTCGGCCGCCTCTACCGGTTCAGGTCAAGTGCCGCGCTCAGATCCCCCATCGGCGGCTCGCCATTCACGGCAAGCGCCTTGTCACGGGCGACGATGCCGGAGAGCACCGGCAGGTCGTAGCGCGCCGTGATGAAGCGCAGGATCGATGTCGTGTCGTACTGCGTGTGGTCGACCGTGCCCATTTTCGCATAGGGCGAGATGATGAAGGCCGGGACGCGGTTGCCTGGGCCCCAGCGATCGGCCTTGGGCGGCGCGACATGATCCCAGAAGCCGCCATTCTCGTCATAGGTGATGACCACCAGCATGTGGCTCCATTGCGGGCTCTTCTCCAGATGCGAAACGAGATCGGCAAGGTGCTGGTCGCCGCTGGTGACATCGGTGTAGCCGCCATGCTCGTTGAGGTTGCCCTGCGGCTTGTAGAAGGCGACAGCCGGAAGCTTGCCCTCGTCGATCACCTTGATGAACTCGGAGCCCCCCATGCCACCATCCTTGAGGTGTTCGGTCCGCGCAGCGGTGCCGGGCGCGTAGGCCGTGAAATAGTTGAACGGCTGATGGTGGAACTGGAAATTCGGCACCGGCGTCGCGTTCTTGCCGTCGAGCGTGGCCTGCCAGGCACCGGCATACCAGGCCCAGTCGATGCCTTTCAGCGACAGGAGGTCGCCGATGGTGATGTCGTGCTGCGGCGGCAGCGTGCTCGGCTGCGCCGGGTCGGCAAGCGCCTTGTCGCCGCCTTCGACCGGCTTGTTGGCGCTCGGCTGATAGGGCGGCTGCATGGTGTTGACGGCGTAGAAATCCGGCGTGATGGCGCCGTCATTGACGAATTTAGGCGCCCCGCCAAGCGCCGAGGCCGGTGAGTTGTCGGCGACCTTCAGCGTCTTGCCATCGGCCTCGACGACGGCGATCTGCCCCTTTACCGGGCTGGTGTCGGCATGCGGATAGACCGGCGCACAGGCGCAGGCGAGTTGGAAGTGGTTTAGGAAGGAGCCGCCGAACGCGCCTTGGAAGAAATTGTCGGCCAGCACATATTTTTTCGCCACCGACCACATCGGCAGGCCGGAGCCGTCATAGTGACCCATCACCAGGCCACCGGAATCGGCCCAGGCGGCGAACTTGTCGTTCTTTCCGCCATCGATCTGCATCTGCTCCTGATAGAAGCGGTGCCAGAGGTCGCGGGTGATGACCGCCATATTCTCGTTGAAGCCCTTGGGGTCGTCGATCGAGAAGACTGCATTCGCGAGATGCGCGGTCTGGGCCTCGGTCATCGCCGGCGTCACGCCCTTGCCGGTCAGCCCGCCCCAGGCCGGCGGCAGTTCGGCAAGCGGCTTGCCGTCGCGATCGAGCTGGCGCGCCTGGTCGGCCGAGACGTTGGCGAGCCCATCGGCGCCGGGAAAGCCGCCATAAAGATTATCGAAGCTGCGGTTCTCGGCATAGATGACGACGACTGTGTCGATCTTGTCGTAACCGGGAGGGGCGGCGTGGGCGGCGCCGGCGAACGATGCCAGCGCCGTGGAGGCGAGGCAGAGAGAAAGGAAGGATCGGGTCATGGGGAAGATGCCTCGTGGCTGGGAATGGCTGGAGGAACTTTTCGACGCTAGGACCGGCGCTTGTCAGCTTTGTGACAGGGCAAGGATGATGCAAGGAGCCACGAAGAAAGCTGGCGGGTCAGCGCCCCCTCTATTCTGCCGGACATTTTCCCACAGGGGCGCGGCAATCGCATGGAAAGCCGAGGCTTTCGCCCTACGAATACCCCCACCCCTAACCCCTCCCCACAAGGGCAGGGCTATCG
>NZ_VFUX01000061.1:0-11386 GCF_006441275.1 Mesorhizobium sp. B2-4-17
CATGTTCGATCCAACCGAATGCTGGAACTATCTCAAACAGGCAGGCTACGTTGCATGTTAATCGCCCGATGCTCTAGCCGCCCAGCTTCGTCATCCCAGGGCGGAGCAGGAGCGAAGCGACGTCGCGGAGACCCTGGGATCCATGCCGCGACGGAAGAGCGTTGCGGCGGTGCCGAATTTCCCGTGCCTATACGCCAGCGTAGAACTTTTCTACACCGCTGCATCTTCCGACCAATGTCACGGAATGGATCCCAGGGTCTGCGCTCCGCTTCGCGTCGCTCGCCCTAGGATGACGAAATGAGGTCAATGCGCCTCATCCCAATTATTCGCCGCTCGCGCGTCGACATGCAACGGCACCGACATCGACACCGCCGGCATCGCCGCGTTTTCCATGACGTGGCGCACGACGGGGATAGTCGCCTCGACCTCCGCCTCCACCGTCTCGAAGATCAGTTCGTCATGCACCTGCAGGAGCATGCGGGCTGACAGCTTTGCCTTCTCCAGCGCTTCCTCCATGCGCACCATCGCGCGGCGGATGATGTCGGCGGCGGTGCCCTGCAGGCGGGCGTTGATCGAGGCGCGCTCGTTGAACGCGCGGATCGACGGGTTCGACGACCTTATATCCGGATAATGGATGCGGCGGCCGAAGATCGTCTCGACGAAGCCGTGCTCGCGGGCATAGGCCTTGGTCTCCTCGATATAGTCGCGGATGCCGGGGAAGCGCTCGAAGTACTTCTTGATATAGTTGCTGGCTTCCTCGCGCGGGATCGACAGCTGATTGGCAAGACCGAAGGCCGAGATGCCGTAGATAATGCCGAAATTGATCGCCTTGGCGCGGCGGCGGATTTCCGAAGGCATGCCTTCGACGGGTACGTTGAACATTTCCGAGGCGGTGATGGCATGGATGTCCGCCCCATCGGCGAAGGCCTGCCGCAGCTGCGGGATTTCGGCGACATGGGCAAGCACGCGCAGTTCGATCTGGCTGTAATCGGCCGAGACCAGGCGGTTGTCCTTGTCGGCGATAAAGGCGGTCCTGATCTTGCGGCCTTCTGCGGTGCGCACCGGGATGTTCTGCAGGTTGGGGTCGGAGGATGACAAACGTCCGGTCGTCGTCGCGGCCAGCGCGTAGGAGGTGTGGACGCGCTTGGTGTCCGGGTGGATGAAGCCCGGCAGCGCGTCGGTGTAGGTCGATTTCAGCTTGGTCAGCTGGCGCCAGTCGACGATCTTGCGCGGCAGTTCGTGGCCCTCGGCGGCAAGGTCTTCGAGAAGCTGCGCCGAGGTCGACCACTGGCCGGTTTTGGTTTTCGAACCGCCTGGCAGGCCCATGCGGCCGAACAGGATGTCGCCGAGCTGCTTGGGCGAGCCGATGTTGATGCGCTCGCCGACGAGCTGATAGATTTCCTCCTCGAGCCGGGCGGCGCCTTGTGCGAGTTCGCCCGACAGCCGCGACAGGATCTGCCGGTCGACGGAGATGCCGCGCTGTTCCATGCGGGCCAGCACGGGCACCAGCGGCCGCTCCAGCCGCTCATAGACCGAGACCAGGCCCTTGGCCGCAAGCCGGGGCTTCAGCACCAGCCAGAGCCGCAGCGTCACATCGGCGTCCTCGGCGGCATGGGCGGTCGCCTTGTCGATGCCGACCTGGTCGAAACCGACCGAGCTTTTGCCGGAGCCGGTCACATCCTTGATCTGGAGGGGTGAGTGACCAAGCCATTTCTCGGCAAGCGCGTCCATGCCGTGACCATGCGGGGTGCCGGCATCGAGCACGTAGGAGATCAGCATGGTGTCGTCGAACGGCGCGACATCAATGCCGTAGCGGCTCATGATGACCAGATCGTATTTCAGGTTCTGCGCGATCTTGAGGACCGACCTGTCCTCGAGCAGCGGCTTCAGCAGCGCCAGCGCTTCGCGAAGAGCAATCTGGTTCTCAAGCATGCCGCCGCCCAGCAGATCGCCGTTGCCGCTCTTGTGGGCGAAGGGGATGTAGGCCGCGCGGCCGGGCGCCGTGGCTATTGCCATGCCGATCAGTTCGGCCTGCATCGGATCGGGAGAGGTCGCCCTGGCGTCGAAGGCGACGATCCCGGTCTCCCGCGCCTCGGCGATCCAGGCCTTCAGCGTCGCGACGTCGCGGACGCACTGATAGGCCGACGTGTCGATCTTGCGCGTCGCCGCGCCCTCCAGCCGCAGCGCGGAGAGCAGGGAAGGGGTGTCCCCCTGCTTAGGTGTCTGCGTCGTCGGTGTAGCAGTTGCGTCTGCCTCTGGTCCAACCCCGTTTCGGGCAATGTCCGGTGCCCCCGCGCCCACATCGGGCCCGTGCGCGGCATCGGCGCGCTCGACGATCACCGCGACGGCCTGAACGTCGCCGGCCTCGGTGCCGGTCGCTTCCGCCACGCGGCGGGTCAGCGAGGAGAATTCCATGGTCTTGAGGAAGCCGATCAGCTTCGGCCCGTCTGGGGCATGAAGCACGAAATCGTCCAGGCCCTCGGCCACCGGCACATCGTTCTTCAGCGTCACCAGCTGGCGCGAAACGCGCGCTTTGTCGGCGTTGGCGATGATTGTTTCGCGCCTCTTGTCCTGCTTGATCTCGCCGGCGCGGGCCAGCAGCCCGTCGAGGTCGCCGAACTGCTCCAGCAACTGCGCTGCCGTCTTCGGTCCGATGCCGGGCACACCCGGAACATTGTCGACGGAGTCGCCGGTGAGTGCTTGCAGGTCGACCATCTTATCCGGCGGCACGCCCCATTTCTCGATCACCTCGGGGATGCCGATCTGGCGATCCTTCATCGGGTCGTACATGCCGACCGTATCGCCGACCAGCTGCATCAGGTCCTTGTCGGAGGAGATGATGGTGGTGTCGCCGCCGACCTCGCAGGCCAGCCGGCAATAGGTGGCGATGAGGTCGTCGGCCTCGAAGCCCTCCATTTCGATGCAAGGCAGGTTGAACGCCTTGGTCGCCTGGCGGATCAGGCCGAATTGCGGGATCAGATCCTCCGGCGGCGCCGAACGGTTGGCCTTGTATTCGGGGTAGAGGTCGTTGCGGAAGGTCTTGGAGGAATAGTCGAAGATGACCGCGAAATGCGTCGGTACAATGCCTACATCGGTGTTGCGGGCATCCTGCATCAACTTCCACAGCATATTGCAGAAACCGGAAACGGCACCGACCGGAAGGCCGTCGGACTTGCGGGTCAGCGGCGGCAGTGCATGATACGCGCGGAAGATGTAGCCGGAGCCGTCGACAAGGAAGAGATGGTCGCCTTTTTTCATGCCGGCAGGGATAGCGCGGCGCGATGGCTTGGTCCATGCCAAAGACATCGCCAGGGATTTGTTCCGTCAACACCCTGACAGATCGGGTTACACCGGGCCGCTCACGAGCACGTTACAAAAGTGTAACGTTGATGCCCTTGAATCGCCACGTTCACAGACCCAAATACACGTTATCGGCAGTTTTCGCCGAAGTCCGGAGCAAGGCCCGTCCCCCGCCTATCCCGGGCAACTGCGGCAGCCTATCCCCCTCTCCGGGCTGCCGCATCGTTTCGAGTAAAAGGCCGCCGTGGTTCCCCCTCCACCACGGCGGCATTTTTTTGCCTTGCGGCGACCGTACCGGGTCGTGGTCCAATCGTCCCGGGCTTTTCGTTTCGCCGCTCTGCCTTTACGGTCCCGGCACTGAATCGAAAGGCTTCGCAAATGTCCGCAGTTTCCCCCGTCCTCGACCGTCTCGACCAAAATCTCGACCAGAGCCTGGAACGGCTGTTCGGCCTGCTCAGGATCAAGTCGATCTCCACCGATCCGGCCTATGCCGCCGACTGCCGCAAGGCGGCGGAATGGCTGGTGGCGGAGCTCAAGTTGATCGGCTTCGACGCCAGCGTGCGCGACACGCCCGGCCATCCCATGGTGGTTGCGCATCATGACGGGCATGTCGGCGCGCCGCATGTGCTGTTCTATGGCCATTACGATGTGCAGCCGGTCGACCCGATCGAACTGTGGGAAAACGATCCGTTCGCGCCTGATATCAAGCAGGTCGGGCCCGACCACAAGGTGATCACCGGGCGCGGCTCGGCCGATGACAAGGGCCAATTGATGACCTTTGTCGAGGCGTGCCGCGCCTGGAAGCAGGTGCATGGCAATTTGCCGTGCCGCGTCACCATTCTCTTCGAGGGTGAGGAGGAATCCGGTTCGCCCTCGCTGAAGCCTTTCCTCGAAGCCAATGCCGAGGAGCTCAAGGCCGATTTCGCGCTGGTCTGCGATACCAGTATGTGGGACCGTGACACGCCGTCGATCTGCGTTGGACTGCGCGGGCTGGTTGGTGAGGAGATCACGGTCAGGGCCGCCGACCGCGACCTGCATTCGGGCCTCTATGGCGGGGCCGCTGCCAACCCGATCCGCATCCTGGCCAAGGTGCTGGCCGACATCCACGACAAGGATGGCCACATCACCATTCCCGGCTTCTACGACGGCGTCGAGGAGACACCGACCCAGGTGCTGAAATCATGGGAGACGCTTGGCGAGACCGCGGAGACCTTCCTTGGACCTGTCGGCCTGTCTATCCCGTCGGGCGAAAAGGGACGTTCGGTGCTGGAACTGACCTGGGCGCGGCCGACCGCCGAGTTCAACGGCATCATCGGCGGCTATACCGGCAAGGGGTTCAAGACCGTGATCGCGGCGGAAGCATCGGCGAAAGTGTCCTTCCGCCTCGTCCACAAGCAGGATCCCAAGAAGATCCGCGCCGCCTTCCAGCAATTCGTCAAGGAGCGCATTCCGGCGGACTGTTCGGTCGAATTCCACGCCCATGGCGGTTCGCCGGCAATCCAGCTTTCCTACGACTCACCGTTCCTGGCGAAGGCCAAGACCGCGCTGTCTGACGAATGGCCGAAGCCGGCGGTGACGACCGGCAGCGGCGGCTCGATCCCGGTAGTAGGCGACTTCCAAACCTATCTCGGCATGGAATCGCTGCTGGTCGGCTTCGGCCTCGACGACGACCGCATCCATTCGCCCAACGAGAAATACGAGCTCAGCTCCTTCCATAAGGGCCAGCGTTCCTGGGCGCGCATTCTGGACGCGCTGACGCGCTGAGGTGGCGTAGAGATCGCGATATCGGCTGAAAACCAACTTTCTGTTGATTTTTCAGCCGATCGCGGCGAGGACGGGCCACAATCAAGGCGCTGCGGCGCCCCTTGCTGGTCAAGGGACGCTCTGGCTCGACCGGAGAAGACAATGGCCGACATCCGCTTTCACAAAAATGACCTGCCCGACCTTTCGCATTACAATGTCGGGGCGGTGGCCATCGATACCGAGACGCTGGGGCTGAATCCGCATCGCGACCGGCTCTGCGTGGTGCAGATATCGCCGGGCGACGGCACCGCCGACGTCATCCAGATCGCACCGGGCCAGAAGAAAGCGCCGAACCTCGTCAGCCTGCTGAGGAGCCGCAACATCACCAAGCTGTTCCACTACGGGCGCTTCGACCTAGCCGTGCTCTATAATGCGTTCGGGGTGATGGCCGAGCCTGTGTTCTGCACCAAGATCGCCTCGCGGCTGACCCGCACCTATACCGACCGGCACGGGCTGAAGGACATCTGCTTCGAGCTTCTCGGCGTCGGCCTGTCCAAGGCGCAGCAATCGTCCGACTGGGCGGCCGAAACGCTGTCGCCCGAACAGCTCGAATATGCCGCTTCCGACGTGCTCTACCTGCATCGGTTGCGTGAGGTGCTGGCGGGAAGGCTGGCGCGCGAGGGGCGCACAAAGGAGGCCGATGCCTGCTTCCGCTTCCTGCCGACACGCGCCAAGCTTGACCTGATGGGCTGGGGCGAGGAGGATATCTTCGCCCATAGCTGAGGGCCCCGGCGACGATCCGCGCTCGACGGCGGTTTGGAACCAGATGCCGGCCGTGGCGTTCTGCCGGCTGGAAAAAGGGGATGACATGACCGACCGTAAGCCGATATCGACCGCGCCGACCGACGGCTCCAAGGTCACCGTCACCTGGAAGGACAGCGACGGCGTAATCAACGAATCCATCGCGCAGTACCGCGACGACGGCTGGTGGGTCTATACCGACAGCCACACGCAAAAGAAGGTCGAACCGATCAGCTGGCGGCCTGCTGCCAGCGACGATGACGACCAGTGAGCGTACCGCTGGCGAGGCCAGCTGCTTTCGAATAGCCTGAAGTCGTTGATATCGGGGCCGATTCGGCGCCTTCCGCTCCGCGCTCGCTCTCTTGCTCGCCGCCGGGCCATTGCCGGATGTCCGCGTCGTCGACATGAACGATGCTCTATGCGGCAAGCAAACCTGCGCTGCGGTCGTCGGCAACATCATTGTCTGGCGCGACTACCACCACATGACGGCGACCTACGCGCTGGCACTGGCGCCCTATCTGGCGAAGGCAGCGGGTCTCAGCCGTTGAAACCAGGAATGCTTGCATCGCGCTTGACCGTCGAGGGCGCCATCGGCTCAGTCAGCACCATCAATGCGGGGGCAAGCAGTCGCCGATGGGCATCGGGGCCCCGCGCGCTCGGTCGCCGTGCTCGACGAGGAAACCTTCCTGCGTGGCAGGGGCAATCCCGAGGAGGGCGGCCCGAAAGGCCCCGACATCGACCGGTCGAACAGCGTGGTGGCGATCACATGCGAAGAGCGAACGCTGGCTTTCTTCTCGCTGCTCTCGATATTCGGTGGCGCTGAAAATCGCCGGCAGGGCAGCGCCATTGCACCGGCGCAGTGCCGAAAGAGAGACCGACCCGAAATGGAATTAGAATGACGGATCGACGCTTCGGCGCTATGATGCCGGCATAGGGCGTTTGGGGCCAGCCAACCTAACGAATAGGAGGTTGCCATGAAGCACCAAACACTGGACCAACTGCATGCAGTGGCCGAAATTAGTGTCACACAGCCGGTAATGAGCCGAACCCAGCGTCTCGTACGTTGGGCCGAACTTCTCGAACGTGAGCCCCGCCGGCTGCTCACAGCGCTTGCCGGAACCGAATACCGTGCGCCGCCCGAGCGCAATGTCATGCGAGGCGATGGCTCGCCGATATCGGTTGCCTTCACGGACCCCATTTTGAAAGACGAGGGTCTGAAGGACGATAGTTATGGCGAAGCCAAGCGTTTCTTCGAGCTGACCGATCACCAACTGCATGAGATCGTCTGCTACTGCCATGTCGGCGAGGTAATGCAATCGTCCAGGGCCGCACTTTCTGTCCGTGCGGCGATTGGTTGACGCATGTCCACCAGGTGATCATCTGGGGATGGATTGAATTGGGGCGCGGTCGAATGCGAAGCTGTTTTCTGCGATCGCGCCCTGACGGAGACCATGGCGTGACTGCGTACCAAAGGCTTGTCCGCTGCTGGATACCGGCGTTCCGACCAATGGTTCTGATCGGTCTCTCTCGTCGGACGCGACCGCCTGCCGGCGCCTGATCCGCAATCTCAGGCTGCCAAGCATTTGATTATCAATCGCTTTGAATTTTTCCGACTTAACCCGCCCTTAAATCGCCGCATCTACTCTTCAACCGAAGCGCCATTGGCATCGGGAACAGACAGCGCAGCGCATGGCGAACCGCAGAGACAGCCGCATCGAGCCCAGCTTCGAGGGACCGTCGCAGACGCGGTCCTCGGCCGGTCTTTCGGTGAGCGAGGAGGACCGCGTCGTGCCGAGCAACCGCAAAGCCTCCGCAAAACGCAAATCATCGAAAGCGAAATCGTCGCGCGGCGGACGCGGCAGAAGCCGGCGTGGCCTGTTCGGCGTGCTGGGCCGGCTGTTCTACTGGTGCTTCGTGCTCGCCATCTGGGGCGGCATCGCGGTGGCTGGCGTCGTCATCTACTACGGCGCCAAGATGCCGGCGGCCACGACATGGTCGATCCCCGACCGCGCTCCCAACATCAAAATCGTCTCAGCCGATGGCCAGTTGCTCGCCAATCGCGGCATGAGCGGCGGCGAAGCCGTCGGCCTGCACGAAATGTCGCCTTATATTCCCGAGGCGGTCATCGCTATCGAGGATCGCCGTTTCTATTCGCATTTCGGTGTCGATCCGATCGGCCTGTCGCGCGCCATGGTCACCAACCTGCTTGGCGGGCATTTTTCGCAAGGCGGATCGACGCTGACGCAGCAATTGGCCAAGAACCTGTTCCTGAAGCCCGACCGTACGCTGGAACGCAAGGTGCAGGAAGTGTTGCTGGCGCTGTGGCTGGAGCACAAGCACACCAAGGACCAGATCCTCGAAATGTACCTCAACCGGGTCTATTTCGGCTCCGGCGCCTTTGGCGTCGAGGCGGCTTCGCGGCGCTATTTCGGCAAGAGCGCGCGCGACGTCACCCTGTCGGAAGCAGCCCTGCTTGCGGGCCTCTTGAAGGCGCCGTCGCGGCTGTCGCCGGCGCGCGATCCGAAGGCCGCAGAGGAACGCTCGCAACTTGTGCTCGCCGCCATGCGCGAGGAGGGCAAGATCAGCGACAAGGAACTGAAGACGGCGCTCAGCGCTCCGGCGACACGCTCGCCATCCTACTGGACCGGCTCGGAAAACTATGTTGCCGACACCATCATGGAAGAACTGCCCGACCTGATCGGCGACGTGCGCGGCGACATCGTCATCGACAGCACCGTCGACCTGAACCTGCAGAAGCTCGCCGAGAAGTCGATCCGTCGGCTGATCGACGACAGCGGCAAGAAGCTCAACGTCACCCAGGGCGTGCTGGTGTCGATCGACGATTCCGGCGCGGTGCGCGCCATGGTCGGCGGCTACGACTATTCGACCAGCCAGTTCGACCGCGCCTCGGAGGCGCGCCGGCAGCCGGGCTCGGCGTTCAAGCCGTTCGTCTATATGGCGGCCCTTGAGGCCGGCCGCACGCCCGACAGCGTGCGCAACGACGCGCCGATCAAGATCGGCAACTGGACGCCCGACAATTACGGCGGCAAGTACTTCGGCAAGGTCACTCTGGCGACCGCGCTGGCCAAGTCGCTGAACTCGGTTGCCGCGCAGCTGACCATGGAAGTCGGGCCGAACGCGGTGGTGGAAGCCGCGCATCGCATGGGCATCCAGTCCGACCTGCAGGCCAACACATCGATCGCGCTCGGTACCTCGGAAGTGACGCCGCTGGAGCTGACCTCGGCCTATGTGCCTTTCGCCAATGGCGGCTACAAGCCGGACATCCACTTCATTCGCCGCATCACGACCGCCGACGGCAAGGTACTCTATGACGGCGCTGGCGGCAGCACGCCGCGTGTGGTGAAGCCTGAGATCGTCGGCATGATGAATTCGATGATGACCGGCACCGTCGAGATCGGCACCGCGAAGAAAGCGGCTTTCGCCTGGCCGTCGGCCGGCAAGACCGGCACCAGCCAGAATTCGCGCGATGCCTGGTTCGTCGGCTACACCGCCAATCTCACCACCGGTGTGTGGTTCGGCAATGATGACGGCACGGCGATGAAGAAGGTCACCGGCGGCGCGCTGCCGGCGCAGGCCTGGCACGAATTCATGGTCGCCGCGCATGAGGGTGTGCCGGTGCGGCCGCTGCCCGGCACCTGGAAATCGACACCGGCCGACAGGATCGTGCCCGACGACATACCCTCGGCTGACAACAACCAGGTGGCACCGGTTCCATCAGCGTCCGTTGGCCAGCAGGCGCCATCCGCGCCGGCGCAACCGCCAGCGCCGGCCCGCGTCGCGCGGCCGGCCCAGACCGTCGATGCCGATGGCTTCAACATGCCGGCGGATGACGGCGCCACCGCCTCTGTCGGGCATCCGGTGCCGCCAGGCAGCGTCGGCGGGCCGCTCAAGAAGCGGAAGACCTCGATTCTCGACATTCTGGGCGGCGGCTGACGCTAAAGCGCGTCGCGTCGAAACGGGTTCGTGCAACGCGCTTCAGGGCATGTTTTACGCATGTCCCAGAACCGAGGTCACCTTTGGGCGACATGGATCGGTCGCCCAAGCGGCGTCAATCCGCCTCTCGCCAGCGCCGCGGCATTCGGCTACATCTCCGGCCCGGAGACCGCGACATGGCTGAACTCGACACCAGAAAAACCATCGTGCTGACCGGCGCCAGCCGCGGCATCGGCCATGCGACGGTCAAACGCTTTTCGCGCGAGGGCTGGCGCGTCATCACCTGCTCGCGCCAGGCATTTGCCGAGGATTGCCCGTGGCCGGCCGGCCCCGAGGATCACATCAAGGTCGACCTCGCCGACCAGGAAGATGTCGGCATCGCGGTCTCGGAAATCCGTCACCGGCTGGAATCGCATGGCGGCCAGCTGCACGCGCTGGTCAACAATGCCGGGATTTCGCCGAAGCTCAAAGACGGCAACAGCCGCATGAACTCGATCGACACGCCCATGCATGTCTGGCGCGATGTGTTCCAGGTCAATTTCTTCGCGCCGATCATGCTGGCGCGCGGCCTGTTCAAGGAGTTGGCGGCGGCCAGGGGCTCGATCGTCAACGTCACCTCGATCGCCGGCACCCGCGTGCATCCCTTCGCCGGCACCGCCTATGCGACCTCGAAGGCGGCCCTCGGCTCGCTGACGCGCGAGATGGCGCATGATTTCGGCCCGCACGGCATCCGCGTCAACGCCATCGCGCCGGGCGAGATCGACACGGCGATCCTGTCGCCGGGTACGGAAAAGATCGTCGAGACCATTCCGCTGCGCCGGCTTGGCACCACTGCGGAAGTCGCCGACATCATCTTCTTCCTGTGCTCGAGCCAGGCGTCCTACGTGACCGGCTCGGAAATCCACATCAATGGCGGCCAGCACGTGTGAGCGAGCCGGCTCGTGGATATGGGCGTTTCGCGGAGACCAACATCGTTGGGTCGCTGCTGACTTGATTTGATTTATGAATGGACCGCAAGTTTGAGCATCATGCGAGATCCTGGATCGCATCGCTGAATTTATCGGCTCTTCAGGAGATAGCTGATCGACGCCGGCCTCACGATTGTGAAGCGATAGGCGCGGCTCCTGCGCCTTCCGCCATGGCATCGCGAACTGGCTTTTGCCCAGCCTGGTTGCTCAATACCTCTTCGACAATGCCACGCGCGATCTCGCGCTCGCCCATGATCACCGTGTCGGCGCCGAGCCCCTTGAGATGCTCGACCTCGGCATCGGAATGGGCGCGGGCAATGACGTTGATGTTGGGATTGGCGGCACGCGCCCGCAATACGATCTGGCCGGCCTCGAACGCGTTGGGGATGGCGAGGATCAGCCGCCTGGCGCCTTCGGGATTGGCGGCTGCGAACACTTCGGCGTTGGCGGCATTGCCGGCCACGGTCTCGATATTGTCGGCTTTCAGCTTGGCCAGTGTCTTGTCGGCGTCCTCGATGACGAGGAAGGGCAGGGCCGCTTCCTTCAGCGCGGTGCCGACGAGACCGCCGACGCGGCCGTAGCCGATCAGGATGGCATGGCCGGTGAGTGTAGTCTTCGGT
>NZ_VFUX01000062.1:0-10857 GCF_006441275.1 Mesorhizobium sp. B2-4-17
GCCCATGGTGCACCTCCGCATCCATAGGAATCAGACTTCAGTCGAAAAGGGAATCCCAACGATTCACCCTATTCGCCTGACGCTCTAATGTTTAACAGAGGTTGCCCACGTTCGTAGCCTACCATGTGCAACGACTACGAGCAGCATATCCTCTGGGCTGAATATTGCCGGATGATGGCGTCGCTTGCGCTCGATATCCCGACCCACCAGACCGAACTCGATCTCCCCCAGGCGGACGACGTGCGCATCAATGACCCCGCGCCAATAATGCGCGCCGCCGGCGATGCGATCGAACTGGTATCGATGACGTTCGGATTTCCGCCGGCGGGACCAAAGGGAGGGCCGGTGTTCAACTTCCGATCCGAAGGGCGGCAATTCGGAAACAGCAAACGCTGCCTCGTTCCTGCGTCCGCGTTCTTCGAATTCACAGGCACGAAATATCCGAAGGCGAAACATCGCTTCACACTCAACGGCTCTCCGTTCATGGCGGTCGCCGGCCTCTGGCGCGAAGCCGTCGGCAACAAGCCGCCCACCTTCACCATGCTGACGACCGATCCCGGGCCGGATGTCGCGCCATATCACAATCGCCAGGTGATCATTCTTCAGCCCGAGCATTGGGCGGCCTGGATCAATTTGACAAAGCCTGAGACCGAACTCTTGCGGCCGCTCCCGGCCGGATCGCTATCGGTCGACACAGTTCGTCCTGAAAGCTCATGACTTAGCTGCGCAGGATCGCTGGTACGCTGAGCGGCCCGAGATCGAGAACCAGCGTGTATTCGCCCGTGCGACGCCAGACGCCTCGCACCTTTCCATTCTCCCGATCCCGCCTCGGATTGAACCTCAACCCCTTGAATCGATCCAGAAAAGTCTCAGCAGATGCGGCATCGCTGAAGCAATGGACCCTATAGGTTTCATATTTGCCGTTCGGCCATATTGCCTGCACATGCCGCGTCTAGTGCCTAAGCCCTCGTTCCTGGCAGAACTTCGCGATCATGGCGAAGTTCCGGTCCGTGCAGAGGTCATCGGGCAGCGCAACCTGATGTGGCCGGCCGATGGCGTTGGTAAGCCCCGACTGCGCTTGACCACTATTCGAAATGCATTGACTGGCCGCGCATCATCGCCAGCGTCAGCGCGATTGCAGGATTTGCCGGCGGCTTCTCCATATGCAGGGAGCCGTCGAAATCGCGCCATGCCGCCATGCGCAATTCATCACCGTCATCGCTGGCTGCCGGGTTGAAAACGTGGGCATCACAGGAATCTCGGTCAATCTCAATTGTCCAGTCCTTGAGTGCCTTACGAACCATCTCTTCGACCTGCGAAAGGTCACTGGTGAGGAAGGGGATACGGTCTCCATCTTCCGAGAGCGGCTCAACCCGATCCAGCGTCGGCCGCTCGGGAACCCAACCGAGAACGAAGGCGATATCGAAATCGATCTGGCGATCCGGACCGGTCGTGATCTCCAGCCGCTTCACGACATCAGGATAGAGTTGCTTCCGCTGCGGCCAGGTGTCTGGAATTGCTTCAGCTTGCAGCCTCGTGCGGGGGTATGTCGATCAATTCCTGATGGCGCGGAACGTTTTCCTCCGGCCAGCCCGCACAACATGCCGCCGCCGCAGCTTTGTCGGCCTCCAACCAAACTGCGGCGGCTCGCTCCTCTTCCGCAGTCAGCCTATCGTCCTCGGGAAAGCCCTTGACATCCCAGCCTTCCAACGCAAACAGGCCTTCCGCGCCTTCCGCGCCTTCCGCGCCTTCCGCGCCTTCCGCGCCTTCCGCGCCTTCCGCCGCCTTCCGCGCCTTCCGCGCCTTCCGCGCCTTACAAAGCCGTAATGCCTGCGCGTGCAAACACTGCTTCGGCTGCCGCGATGCCAAGTGCAAGTTGCTGGGGTGTTGCGTGCTCAATGTCCAAGCGAAGTTCCATGGTTCGCCTCCTAGGCCCAATCCAGCCAAGAGTGAACAAAGTAGGAACAAAGAGTCAAGAGCACCCTTGACGAGAGAGGGACATGTTCCTTATTTCAGCATGATCTTGAGCAGCAAAGGACCATGGCTCAGCGTCATTCGCGCTGGCCGGCGAAGCTATGGCGAAACCGCAGAAGACAATTTTCGGATCGAGGTCTGGGATCGCGAGGAACAGGCTTTGGTAGAAACCATTTCGCGTTCCCCCGATTCAACGGTGAGTCAGGCAGCTTGGCAAGCCGCCATCCGGCGCCGGCCGGGCATGTTGCTGATCCACCACAATAGTCGGCATGTGATGGAGAAAATCCTGACACTAGGCGAGGTTAAGATCCCGCCACAGACCGTCGACGGCAGCGTTCACGCAGGCCTCGATGTTGCGCTCGGAGATCTTCGCGAATGGCATGTGTTGCGGGCCTGGTGCAAATCCTGTTCATACCATGCAACGGTAAAGCCTGCCGGGCTGATCAAACGCTATGGAAAAGGCGCTCTGTTCAGTTCGGTCGAGCGCGCGCTTTTCTGCACGAGTTGTGACAGGGGCGGGCCCGTCAGGCTAGAAATTCACAAGCTGCCACGCAATTGAGAGGAGCCGAAGGGCGCAGGACCTCATCAATTTCTTCCAGGCCAACTTGGCACTGGTGCTGGCAATGCAATCGCATGGTCGGCGATCAGCGGCAGGACTGTCGAGAACCGGAACTGCGCATGAGCGCGGCCGGTCGGCTTCATCCTGACGCAAAAATATGCGGACCACCGCGGACGGGGACAGTCGGTCCCGCGTCCCGTCCTGCGGCCGGCGCTATGCTGACGCTCCTACGGCTGTCCCGTTCACCGCCCGCGGTGGGGGCGAATTTCCTCCGTTCTACGCGCGACGATCATCCGCTGTTGCGGACGCGCGCAGAACTGCGGTTTATACGCCGTTTTTCCTTGGGGCGCCGGTAGTCGCCGGCGCGGCGACTGGCCACTGACACGCGTCGTCTGGCAAGACGAATGAGGACGGCGTCATCGCACCTATGCGCTCCCGTTGGTTTCGCTCTCCTCGTCGATGGTGCGCACTGGGAGATAGGCGTTCGTCTCCACCCACTCGCGCAATACAATCTGTATGAGGTCGGATCGGCCCACTTTCATCTCGGCAGCTAGGTCGTTGAGGGCATCCTCAGTCGCCGGCTCCAGGGAAACGCCGGCAACATTCCTGAGCATCAAAGCCGCGCGACGAAGGATGATCTGCAGATCCGGCCGCGACATGTCCCTTATGCGATCCGCGGCGCTTTCAAGCTCCTCTGCAAAGGATATGCGGGTCATTGTCTGCCGTGGCGCCGTTCTCTGCCCCCTTCTGCTTTTTCCAGTTCGGCGGTGATGTAGGCGGTGGCGTGTTCGGTTGCTCGCCTCGCGTTCTCACGCTGCCGTCTCAACTCCTCTGGCGAGTAGTACACCTGATGGACAGTCATGCGGTCTGCAGCGGCCGTCGAAAGCGGTCTCCATTCCTCCGTATCGGCGAAAGGCTTTGGAGCCAACCGCGCTTTTGCCAGCGCCAGCACAAATCGAAGAGGCGAACGTCGCATCATGTCAGGATTGCGGAAACCGTATGCAAGCGCAAGCCTCGCTGCCTAGATTAGGGGCAGGTTTGTTGTTCTCAAAAACGGATAGAGGCCGCCGCCATCTTGGGAGTGCCTTTCAGGGCGGATCGGATGCGTCGGCTCGTGAGATTGGTGTGCTGGATGGTGGTAGCGCTGGCGCGCTACTGCCTTTCCCCACGCCCATCGAACTACCAAATCCGGCTTCGTTACTATGGCCAATCGAGGCAAGCATCAACGGAGTGCGGCTAGGGCGGCGGCCGAGGCCGTGCCGCCCCTTGCTACAGAAGCGAATACGACCACAATGTCGTCCAAGGCGCTGGAGAATTCGATGAAGGCAGATCTAAAAACAATTTTGGACGATGCTCGAGCTCGAGATGCTGCATTGATCAACCTGATCATTTTCACAGACCGGCAAGCCATGGCACTGTTTCGAGTCTACGTCACAGTTGGGGTGGCAACGGCCGTCGCTGCAACATCGGGAATCCTTGGCAAAGACCCGATTTTGCACTTCGCAGGCCCACCGACCGCAATAATTGCAATCATACTCGCAGTTGCGTGTTGGTTTTGCCTTCGAGCGATGGTGCCATCTGACATTGGGCTGCCAGGAAGAGCGGCTGAGTTTTGGCAGTGGACGACTGACGAGCTTGTGACGGAAGAGGAAGCCCTTCGTGCCTACCTTCAGCAGACAAAAGCTGTACAGGATATGAATCGGGCTACGAACAAGCGGGGCGCGAGTGCACTTGCCTGGGCTAAGCGATTGGGAATCGTGGCCCCAATCGCAGGAATTGCAATTGGCGCCATCGGCATGATTTTCAACGGTATTTGAGAGGATCCGTTTCGCTTTTCTTGCCGCCCCAATCCGGCGGCGGCGGCGGCGGCTCGCGCTCTGGCGGTGGATCCTTCTTCTCGTCGGCCATATCGTCCTCCGATTCGGTATCGAGAAAATGCGCGGAGTCTCTCAGGAAGTCGAGTCGGATGGTCTGTTTGTCTAAGGTGTGGAATCTTTCGGCATGTGGATACATCCAATTATTGTGGGGATAGCGGTTCGGTGGGCGCTACCGTTCCTGCTGTCGCCCTTCTTGGGAGAAGCCCGCTGCAGCGATCGGTGGCGGAGCTATCTTGCTACAATGAGCGGCGCCCCGGAATGAAATCCCAGAGCGATCACAGCACCGCATCGCGCTTGGCGAGGCGGGAGTTCCTGATGCAGCGGGTTAAAGATTTCAGCAAGTTTGCACCCGGAATCCGGGCGGCCGCGCCGCCAAGATCGGATCAGACTGCAGCAAGTGTAGGCCAGATTGTTGCAGAACAAGAAGCCATTTCTTTGTTTTGGCATGCATGGGCTGGAGGTAATGAACCCCTGATTTAGTTTGGCTTTCGCCTGACTGGTGGACATCCTTCGAACGCACGATGCACGCATGTCGGGACAGGCTACCCTTGCTTGTTGACCTTTGGGGCGCGAGTTATGATGTCAGAGCTTGACAGAGAAGATCTTCGGTTCCGCATTCTTTTCACCCCTCGCCTGGGGCGACCGCATATCCCGAGTTACGGTAAGGCAGGTAACCCGACCCACCTCCAAAAAGGAATCGGGAAATCCACTTCCAGTTTGCGAAGAGCAGTGTCTTTGCCCCTGGGTGCCGCGTCCAACGGAACGGGCCAGACCCCGGCAGAACTCGCGACCGAATTGTTCTTCGAACAAAAAGCACAAAAGAAGGGACTAGCGGGGTGGAACCACTATCAGCGACCAGCTCCGTATTCATACAAAAGGGGAACTCGAGTTATGAACAGTGAGGAGGCCGACCGAATCAAGGCATTCTACAAAAGCTGGGAACCAACTTACGATAGGGGCAACCCCGGTTTTCTGAAATTATTAGACGAGCGGGACGCGCGCTTGAAGTCCCTCCTCAGCGGGCTTCCAGTAGCGTTGGCGCGATGTCGGGTACTTGATCTGGGTTGCGGCTACGGGAGCCTGCTCGATTTATTTCATCAGCAAGGCGTGCCGGCTGATGGCCTGTTCGGTATCGATTTGCTCCCAAATCGGATTGAGACTGCGCGGATGAGATATCCGAACTTCACATTCAAAGAGGCGAACGCCGAAGATATTGACTTTCCGGACAAGTGGTTTGACATCGTGACAGTGTTCACCGTTTTTTCTTCGATCCTTGATCGAGGGATGGCTGAAAACGTTGCGCGTAGTATAGTCCGTGTTCTTGCGAGCGGCGGCATTATCGTCTGGTATGACATGAGGTACCCAAACCCATGGAACAGAAACATTAGACCGATGACAAAGCATCGGATCAGGGAGCTGTTTCCATCTTTTGAACTACAGCTAAAGTCGCTAACGCTTTTACCCCCGTTGGCACGTCACCTGGGACATAGGACGGATTCAATCTACCCGTTGCTCGCAACGGTACCGATTCTTCGTTCCCACTACCTAGGGCTGCTCCGCTCAACCATGTAGAGCTGTTGGGTCGGAAGAGCCAGCGGCGATCGGGCGATGTGGGCGACGAAAATTCAAAGCTCCCAGCTACGCCGGCGACCGGTCTTATTCAGTCGGTCCTACGATGCGCGAGAACATGGTTCACTTCGGATGCCACCCCTCGGTTCGTTGCTGCTCACTTTGCGCTACCGTTTATCGCGGTTCGGTTAGAAGTAATTTCAGAAGCAGATTGATCGAGGAACCTTGTATGCCTGATCGGTTTTGTAGGGAACACAGCCTGTCACAAATGGCCAAGAATAGGACAATGGGATTTTTCTTGAATGCAATGGAATCTTTCTTGAATATCCGATGTCGGGTTTCCAGGCTTCGTTTTAGACTAAGTCTAGGCCGCCTCTGCTCCCCGGTATTCTGATCAGGAGGCCCAGAGGACGAGGCTGATCAGAGAGCCAATCCCGATGTGACCGGCCAGCGGTCGCCGCCCTGATCGTATCTCAATAGGGCTGGGACGCTCAGTCAATCTGCCTCAGTTGTCACGGGGAATTGGCGTGGCAGCCTCTGGATTTCTCCCTCGGCTCCTAGAAAGTGTCGGACATACCTCGTCAAAGGCTTCTCGAACCAATGGTAGGTGAACAGAGCCGTGGTGAAGGAGATCGCCAGCGCCAAAGCGACAAAGGCCCATGGGCCAAGAAGGTACCCGTCCGGTGAAGACCGCAGGCGTGCGTATCCGGCGGCCATGAGCACCCTGAGCACCGCGGTGCTGGGGTCAAGCTTTCGATGGTGAAACGCGATGATATTGTTCGAGGAGGAGTTTGACCTCCTCGATGCCTTCATCGGTGAAGGCCAAGATTCCGTCGTCATCGTTGGCCGTCCTCGCCCGACTGCCCGCCTATCCGGTCCATCGGATCGATGATTTGCTGCCGTGGAATTGGAGATCCGCAAAACTGCGGACCCAACCAGCCGCGGCCTGATCATGCAGCGCAATAAGGTGCATCACGTCTACACCGTCGAACGTGTCGCCAGGGACCTCGGCGTCAGCGAAGCGCTCATCCAGGACCTGACCCTCGGTCTCGAGCCCGAGGACGGTGTCATCTGGGTGTACGACGTGGGCGAGCCAGGCTTGAGGATCGACGTCATTCAGCTTGGCAGAGTAGATCAGGCTGTAGAGAACGGCAGCGCGCTGTCCGCCGCGATCGGAACCGCAGAACAGCCATGACTTTCTTCCGAGGGCAATGCCCCTCAGGGCTCGCTCGGCCGCGTTATTCGAGAGGCAAATCCGCCCATCGTCGAGGAACCGGGTGAAGGATGACCAGCGACGCAGCATGTAGTTGAAGGCCTTGCTCAGATCGTGTCCGCGCGAGAGCTTGTCGCGCGTCTCAATCATCCAGCGCTCGAGTTCGGTGACCAGCGGCGCGCTCCGCTCCTGGCGCACGGCGTGGCGTTGGGCCGGCGACAGGCCGTTGATCTCGCGCTCGATATCGAACAGGGCATCGATGCGCTTCACGGCTTCAACCGCGAGCGGATAGACCAGGTTGGGCTTGTCGCCGCGCGCCTTCTTGCGCGCCGCCGCTTCGATATCGGCCAGCTCGAACACTTTGCGCCGGCTGTGAGCCCAACAGCTGGCTTCCAGAACAGGCGCCGGCTGACGACCCGTCGCATAGAGATCGCCATAACCGCCAAAGGCATCGGCCTGCAGAATGCCGCTCCAGCCGGCGAGATGCGCCGCGGATGTTCCCCTCGACGATCGCGGGAATAGTAGAACACTGCCGCCGGCGGATCGGCGCCGCCGAACGGTCGGTCATCGCGCACATAGGTCCATAATCGGCCGGTATCGGTCTTGCCCTTGGCCAGGACCGGCACCGTCGTGTCGTCGCCGTGCAGACGTGAAGCGGCCAGCACATGGTCTTCGAGCCGCTTGAACAGCGGCATCAGCGCCGCGGCGCCGGCGCCGACCTGGTCGGCGAGCGTCGACAGGCTGAGCGGCACGCCTTCGCGGGCATAGCGTTCAGCCTGGCGGTTGAGCGGCTGATGCTGTCCGAACTTCTCGAACAGGATCATCGCCAGCAGGCTGGGACCGGTCCAGCCCCGCGGGGTGGCGTGGAACGGCGCCGGAGCCTGACTGATCGCCTCGCAGTCGCGGCAGGTGAACTTCTCCCGCACGTTCTGGATCACCTTCCATTGCCGCGGCACCACCTCCAGCGTCTCGGCGATGTCCTCACCCAGCTTGCGCAGCCGTTGACCGCCGCAGCAGTGGCAAGCGCTCGGTGCCGGCTCGACCACGCGTTCGCGTGGCAGATGCTCGGGAAAGGGCTGGCGGGCCGGTCGTTTACGCACATAAGGCGCCACTTCGGTGGTCCGGGCCGCAGCCTGTTCGGCGGCGATCTCGTCTTCCGTTGCCGTGCTCTCAAGTTCCTCGAAGGTGAGCTCCATCTGATCGTGCAGGCGAGCGGAATGTTCAGAACTCTGACCATGCAGCGCCCGCTGCAGCTTCCGGATCGTCAGATCCTGATGTGCGATCAGCGCCGCATCATCCGATGCCTTGGCCCTGGCGACCGCCAGTTCGGCCTCGACCAGCGCAGCGCGCGCGGCCTCGTCTTCGGCTCTGGCCAGCGCCGCGGTCAGCGCTGCTCTCAGCGCGCCGATATCGTCCGGAACAGCATCCTGGGCGGTGGCAACCATGCCTTGGAATGAATCATAAAACGCGTCCGCTGACTCGCGGAAAATGGCGCAAACTCAAAGAAAAACTCAGCCCGCGCGCTGGGGGCGGAAGGTGTGACGCGGGTTGCGCCAATCGATCCCGTCGAGCATGTAGGCGAGCTGCGCCGGTGATATGGAATCCGTACCGTCCGCCGGCGACGGCCATAGAAACCGGCCCTTCTCGAGCCGTTTTGCCATACAGCGACATGCCGAGCCCATCATGCCAGATAATCTTGATCAGATTGCCGCTGCGGCCGCGGAAGACATAAAGATCGCCGGCATGCGGATCCCGTCCCAGCGTCTCCTGAACCTGCAGGGCGAGGCCTTACATCCCGCGACGCATATCGGTGCGGCCGACCGCCAACCAGATCCGCACCTGGCTCGGAACCGGGATCATGAAACGCCCAGCGCCTTCACGATCGCCGCCGCCAATGCCGGCGGCGTATTCGGCGGTATCCGCAGCCGCGCCTTGCCGGCGATCTCCAGCTCGATCACCGCTGGGGACGCCGCCGGCACCGAAGCGGCGACAGGTTCATCGGGAACCACGACAACTTCGGCAAAGCTCGTCTCGCAGGCTCTTGCCATGCGGCGCCACTTATAGATCAGGCTGGTCGCGACATCGTACTGACGCGCCACCGCCGCCACCGTGGCCCCCGGCGCGAATGCCGCGGCCAGTATCCGGCACTGATCCTCTTCACTCCAACGACGACGGCGCTCCGGCCCGGTCAATATCGTCATCTGGCTCATGCTGTGCTGCTGACTACGCTCGTAAGGACGACCTTAAGAGCGCAGCCTCGCTACCGTGCCATGCTCGCGCAAGGCGGCCTTCGCCGGAGGCGTACCCAAGAAGCGCGATCAAACCGGTTCGCCAAAAGATAACGCGCATGGCGCGCGGATCACAAAAACGGGTGAAGCAGATAGAGGGCGTAGGACGCATCGCCAACCCCGGCGCCCCATCGCGCGGCGAGGCTTTGAGGCTTTCGCCCGCTTGAGGCTGGCCCAGTGGGCGGGACGAAGTGCAAAAGGGATACATGAAGCCAAGTGCTGTCAGATAGGCGAGCACCGAGGTCCGGGCCGCGACGTCGGAAAGATGCCGTAATCGCGGAGGCCGATGAGCGCGCGATCAACGATCGGGCGAGGCTGGTCCGGCCCGCACCACCGACATAGATCAAAAGGGCGAGGATGCTCGCGGAGGAAAGACGTCGGTCCATGTATTCCTTCCGTGGCGAAATCGCATCCGCTCCTTCCGTTTCATTGGTTGGAACAGGCCTTGGAGCAAGAATGGCTACAGGTTGAGTGGCACCTTCGAGGACAAACAATCGTCAACATCGGCTGCATCCCCGTGGCGTGCTTCCTGTCTTTGGTTCCCTTTGGCTGCAGGCCCGCATCCGTCCGCAAAAAGGTCGAAATAATCTCTTGCTCGACAACTGGAATACGTTCGAATGTCGATTGATCGTCAAGAATTTCAACGGAAATAACTTTTCGGTCAAATTCTAGTAGAATACCATTTATGGCTTCAAATACACCAAAAGAGCGCATATTTACATCCAAATCAGCCTCGAAAATTCGTTCGGCCGGCGGCTCGTTTTCCATCCTTTGTCGTAAGCGTGTCTCCACGACTGCATGCGGCACCACAACCCTGACCGTGAGATCGGCCTTGGGCGCGAGGCTGAGCGCCTCTGCAAGCGCGACACTGTCCGAGCCTCTGTTGAACATTGCCAGCGACCCAATTGTTTGGACGTATCCTTGATCGAATATTATAATATCTGGCGATTTCTCTGCCTTCTTCCAGTAATATGACAAACGTAAAATATACTGCCAGATTCGAGCGCGCCATATTCGCCGATCTGGTGGAATTAACATTATCAATGACAAGGAAATAGTAAGATTCGCCGTCCCTCCGGAAGAAAACAATATTCTTGCGGTCGAAAAGATTGCCGATACGATTCTTGAGACAAACAAGAAAATTCCGAGGTCGAAGCTTCCGGCCCTGGTGCTGGGTTTGTAGCTGAGAGCGACCTTGGCGTGATAGCCTTTCTCCCGCAACTGCCGCGCAAGCGCGTGCGCAAACGTTGTTTTGCCGGATCCTGGGGATCCGAAAAATTCGATGATCATTCCGGATCATATCCCATCATGGGAACGCACTTGGTTCCCGGTAATATTCCTTCGAGGGTAGAGACGACGGCCTTCATCAAACCCTCG
>NZ_VFUX01000063.1:0-9857 GCF_006441275.1 Mesorhizobium sp. B2-4-17
TCAGGGGCGGGTCGCTTCAACATGACCCAGTGAATCAAAAACCCCCGGCAAATGCCAGGGGTTTGTCAGCAGTCTGAACGCCCGGCTTCGGCCGGGCGTTTTCGTTTGCCGAGGCAACAACTCCAGAACCGTCGAAAATCAGCGGCATTGGGCAAAAAACCATCCGCCCGCCTTGCACTGGCCATGCCTTCGCCCCACTCTCCCGTAAAGCGAGAAAGCAGAGGAATTCGAGGGGCAAATCACGGATGGAGCACGCGATCTATCTCGTCACGCTGATCGGCACGGCGCTCGTTGTCGCCGCCGCATTTTCGAGCCTGATCGCCTTCCGCTTCGGCGCTCCCCTCCTGCTTCTGTTTCTCTGCATCGGGCTCGCCACCGGAACCGACGGCCTCGGCATCGAATTCGACAATGCCCGTATCGCCTATTTTGCCGGCTCACTGGCGCTGGCCATCATCCTGTTCGATTCCGGCTTCGGCACACCGCTCAACGCCTTGCGGCAGGCCGCGGGGCCGGCCCTGTCATTGGCCACAGTCGGCGTGGTGCTGACCACGGGCCTGTTCGGAGCCGCCGCCCACTCCATGCTCAACCTCTCCTGGCTGGAATCCCTCCTGCTCGGCGCCGCTGTCGCCTCGACCGACGCCGCGGCGGTGTTCTTCCTGCTGCGCGCCGGCGAGATCAATCTGCGCGAGCGCGTGCGCTCCACCCTCGAGGTGGAGTCCGGCACCAATGACCCGATCGCCATCTTCCTGACCATCACGCTGGTCGAGATCATCGCCGCCCATGCGAACCCTGAAGCCAATGTCCTGGTCACCAACCTGATCCTCGGCTTCGTCATCAATATGGGCCTCGGCGCCATTGTCGGCGTGCTGGGCGGCCTTGCCATCGTGCGCCTCGTCGACAGGCTCAATCTCGACCATGGCCTGCTGCCGATCTTCGTGCTGACCCTGTCGCTGATGGTCTTCGCCGCCGCCGGCGCGATCGGCGGCTCGGGCTTCCTGGCGGTCTATCTCGCCGGCCTCATATCAGGCAATTCCGACATCCGCGCCGTCACCATCCTGAAGCGCTTCCAGGACGGCATGTCGTGGCTGGCGCAGATCATCATGTTTCTGATCCTCGGCCTGTTCGCGACGCCCTCGCAATTTCCGGCGATCATGGTGCCGGCGGTGCTGCTCGGCCTGTTCCTGATGTTCGTCGCGAGACCGGTCGCGGTCTGGCTCTGCTTGATCCCGTTTCGCCTGCCGCGCCCCGAAGTCGCCTTCGTCTCCTGGGTCGGCCTGCGCGGCGCCGTCTCGATCCTGCTCGCCATCACCCCGCTGCTCGGTGGATTGGAGAACGGCCGCACCATCTTCAACGCCGCCTTCATGATCGTCCTGGTTTCGCTGGTCATCCAGGGCTGGACCGTTGGCCCGTTGGCGCGCCGGCTCGGCCTTATCGTGCCGGCGCGGCTCGGGCCGCTGGACAAGGTCGAACTGGAGCTTCCCGGTTCCGCCCATCACGAGCTTCTCGCCTATCGCGTGGCTCAAGGCAGTCCGGTAGCGCGCGGCGAACGCATTCCGCGCTGGGCCCGTCCCTCGCTGGTCCTGCGTGACGGCCGCTCGATGCGTTTCCAGGACATGGGGCGGCTGGCCGCAGGCGATCAGGTCTACATCTTCGTGCCGGACCGCTATCCTCGCCTGCTCGACAAGCTGTTCGCCAGCCGGGCCGTGGTCGATCCCGAGGATGCCGATTTCTTTGGCGCCTTCGCCGTCGACCCGGCGCGCTCCGCCGCCGAACTGGAAGCCGCCTACACGCCAGGCCTGACCGAGGCGGAGCAGAAGCTCACCGTCGGCGCGCTGGTCACCGCGCGGCTCGGCGGCCATGCCGAATATGCCGACCGCGTGCTGCTCGGTCCAATCGAGCTGATCGTCAGGGATGTCGACGACAAGGGCAGGATCACAGGCCTTGGCCTTTCGTTCGAGCCGACCGCGCCGGTGGCGCGGGTGCCGGTCTTCCTCAGCGCCGGCGAGATGGGCGACCGTTTGAGCGCCTTTATCCGCAACTGGCGCAAGCCGGCGCAGACGCAGGCAGCGCCGGCACGGACTGACGACGCCGAGCCACCGGTTGAAAAGGCGACGACCGGGAACTGACGACGGCGATCACTCCATCCGCCTGGGGCAGCCCTCACAGACTATGTCCCCGCCCGCCTCAAAATTTCGCGCCCCGCCCTGTCAAAGCCTTGCATCGCCGCCGATGCGGGGTATGGTCCCGGCGATTTCCTAGGAAAGGGACCGGCATGGCTGCCTTCAAGACACTGGATGATATCGGCAACATCAGCGGTAAGCGCGTGCTGGTGCGCGTCGACCTTAACGTTCCCGTCGCCGACGGCAAGGTCACCGACGCCACGCGCATCGAGCGTATCGCGCCGACCATCGCCGAACTGTCCAGCAAAGGCGCCAAGGTCATCCTGCTTGCCCATTTCGGCCGCCCCAAGGATGGCCCTTCGCCCGAATTCTCGCTGGAGCCTATTGCAAAAGCCACGGCCGAAGTGCTTGGGCGCCCCGTGGGCTTCGCCGGCGATTGCGTCGGCGACACGGCAGGCAGCGCCGTTGCCGCCATGAACAAGGGCGACGTGCTGCTGCTCGAAAACACCCGCTTCCATAAGGCCGAGGAGAAAAACGACCACGCCTTCACCGATCGGCTCGCCGCCAATGGCGATATCTTCGTCAACGACGCCTTCTCGGCGGCCCACCGCGCCCACTCTTCCACTGAAGGGCTGGCGCGTCTGTTGCCGGCCTTTGCCGGCCGCACCATGCAGGCCGAGCTCGAGGCGCTGGAAAAGGGACTGGTCAATCCGGTCCGGCCGGTCGTCGCCATCGTCGGCGGAGCCAAGGTCTCAACCAAGATCGAGCTGTTGATGAACCTAGTGAAGAAGGTCGACGCGCTGGTCATCGGCGGCGGCATGGCCAACACCTTCCTCGCCGCGCGCGGCACCGATGTCGGCAAGTCGCTGTGTGAGCATGATTTGGCCGCGACCGCCAAACAGATCATGATCGAGGCGGCCGAGGCAGGCTGCGCCATCATCCTCCCGGTCGATGGCGTCGTCGCCAAGGAGTTCAAGGCGGGTGCCGCCTGCGAGACCGTCGCCATCTCGGACGTGCCGACTGACGGCATGATCCTGGATGTCGGAGCCAAGACGGTGACGACGATCGGCGAATGGATCGACCGCGCCGCCACGCTGGTCTGGAACGGCCCGCTCGGCGCCTTCGAAATCGAGCCCTTCGACCACGCGACAGTGGCCGCGGCCAAGCACGCGGCGGCGCGCACCAAGGCCGGCAAGCTGGTCTCCGTCGCCGGTGGCGGCGATACGGTGGCGGCCCTCAACCACGCCGGCGTCGCCGACGACTTCACCTATGTCTCGACCGCCGGCGGCGCCTTCCTGGAATGGATGGAAGGCAAGCCGTTGCCCGGCGTCGACGTGTTGAAGCGGTAAGCAATTCCAGGAAAGTGTGAGACGGTTTTTCGTCCGGGATTTTGCATCAACACGGAGCAAACGAGGGCGCCAGAGACTTTCAATCGATTCGAGCTTTCCGATGCCATTCCTTTGGCGGTAGACTTCCATTAAGCGCGGAACGAACCCCTTCAGGAGAAGCATGATGAGCGAACGTCTCGAAGACATTGCCGCCGCGATGGTGGCCAACGGCAAGGGCCTGCTGGCCGCCGATGAAAGTTCTGGCACCATCAAAAAGCGCTTCGATGTCATCGGCGTCGAATCGACCGCCGACAGCCGCCGCGATTACCGCGAGATGATGTTCCGCGCCTCCAACGCGATGACCAAGTACATCTCCGGCGTCATCCTCTATGACGAGACCATCCGCCAGAAGGCGGCCGACGGCACGCCGCTGGTCGATATCATCAAGGCGGCCGGCGCCATTCCCGGCATCAAGGTCGATGCCGGCGCCAAACCCCTCGCCGGCTTTCCCGGCGACACCATCACCGAGGGCCTCGACGGCCTGCGCGAGCGGCTTGCCGACTATTACAAGCTCGGCGCCCGCTTCGCCAAATGGCGCGCGGTGATCGACATCGACACCACCAAGGGCGTGCCTTCGGCCAATTCGATCGCCTCGAACACCCACGCGCTCGCCCGCTACGCCGCCCTGTGCCAGGAAGCCGGCATCGTGCCGATCGTCGAGCCGGAAGTGCTGATGGACGGCGCCCACGACATCGCTACCTGCTACGAGGTCTCGAAGGCCACACTGATGAAGCTCTATGACGAGCTCTACGCGGCGCGCGTCGTGCTCGAAGGCACGATCCTGAAGCCGAACATGGTGCTGTCGGGCAAGAAGTCGGGCAAGGTGGACAGCCCCGAGGAGGTCGCCGAAAAGACCATAAAACTCTTCCGCGAGACGGTGCCGGCCGCCGTGCCAGGCATCGCCTTCCTCTCCGGCGGCCAGGAGGATGAGGAAGCGACCGCCAACCTCAACGCCATCAATGCCATCGGCCCGCATCCGTGGAAGCTGACCTTCTCCTACGGCCGCGCGCTGCAGGCCGCCCCGCAGAAGGCCTGGAGCGGCAAGGCCTCGAACGTCGCCGCCGGCCAGGCCGCCTTTACCCATCGCGCCCACATGAACCATCTTGCGGCATTGGGAAAATGGAAGCCAACGCTGGAAAGCGCCGCCTGATCGCAATTCGTCCGTCCTGCCGCGAACCCGGGCCGACGTGCCCGGGTTTTTGTTTGTGACTGTCGGACTTGGGCCAAGGTCTTCCCGTTCCTATTTCCTCCAAGGCGTCACTGGCGGCGATGTCGGTTTGCGCCCATCCCGAACGTCCTTGGGGTGCAGACAGGGAGAGGTTCATGCATCGCAACAAGGTCGTTTCACGCGAAGACTGGTTCCAGGCACACAAGGCGCATTTGATCCGCGAGAAGGAACTGACGCGGTTGCGCGAGCGCATCGCGGCCGAGCGGCGTGAATTGCCGTGGTTAAAGATCAGGAAGGACTATGTCTTCGACACCGAGCAAGGCCCGAAGAAGCTGGCCGACCTGTTTGGCGCCAACAGTCAGCTGATCGTCTACCACTTCATGTTCGGGCCGGGCTGCGTCCATCATTGCGAGGGCTGCTCTTTCCTGGCCGACCATATCGATGGCGCAAACCGGCACCTCAGGCATCACGACGTGTCGCTCGTCGTGGTCTCGCGCGCGCCCTTGGCGGAACTTCTGCCCTACAAACAGCGCATGGGCTGGAAATTCGACTGGGTGTCCTCCTATGCGTCGGATTTCAATTTCGACATGCAGGTTTCCTTCACCGACCGGCAGATCGCCACCGGCGACACCACCTACAATTTCGAGACCCGTCCCCGGACCTCGAAGGAGCTTCCGGGCACCAGCGTCTTTTACAGGGATGAGAATGGCGACATCTTTCTCACCTTCCTGTCGCGCGCCCGGGGTGGCGAGGCGCTGATCGGCACCTATGCCTATCTCGACATGACGCCGAAGGGGCGCAACGAAAATGGCCCCTATCATGGCCTGATGGACTGGGTCCGCCTGCATGACGAATATCAGGACCGTCACCCGACGCAGAACGATGAACCGCCTGGCTGCTGCGACTGAGATCGTTCACCTGCGCCGAAACTTACGCTAAGCCTGACGCAGATCGTTGCAGGGTATTGCCATGCGTTTCCCGGCCCTTTTCACCTGGCTCGCCTTTCCCATCTATGTCTGGCAGGGCTTGGCCGTGCGCCGCCGCACCACGCGTATGCTGCCGGCACAGGGCCCGGTCATGCATGAGATAGCGGGCAGCGCGCCGGCAATTTCGCTGCTGGTGCTGGGCGACTCCTCGGCCGCTTCGGTGGGCATCGGCAATTCCGAAAACGGACTTGCCGCGCAACTCGCCGTGCTGATCTCCCAGCGCACCGGCGGCGCCGTGCGCTGGCGTGCCGCCGGCTTCAATTCGGCGACGTCAGGCCAGATCCGAGACCACGTCCTGCCCAATCTGTCGGCCGAGCCATGGACGCATATCGTGCTCGCCATCGGCACCAACGACACCAAGAATTTCCACTCGGTGTCGCGCTTCAAGAAAGAGTTCGGCGGCCTGCTCTATGCGTTGCGCGCCAAATGGCCGGAAGCGCGCGTCGTGTGGTCGCCGGTGCTGGAGTTCACGCGAGCGCCGGCCATGCCGCCGCTGCTCGGCAAGATCCTGGAAATCCGCGCAAACGCAATGAACCGGATGGGCGAACGCCTCTGCCTGGAGCGCGGCGCGGTGCCGGCACCTCGCCTGCCGATCACCAATCCTGAAGCCGGCTTTGCCTCGGACGGCTTTCATGCCTCGGAAGCCGGCTACCGGGCCTGGGCGGAGCATCTTGCCGGCCCGGTACTTGGTGACTGAACACGACTGACAGGCGGTTGCCGGGGCCTATGTCAAATGCCCAAGCACGGCCGCCAGCGAGATCGCGGCCATGGCGAGCAGCGCCAGCTTCCAGAAATCACCGCGTCGCTTGAGCCCGGGCCAGCCGAGTGGCTTGATGATCTGGATCACCATGAAACCGACAATGACAAGGGCGAGGAGTTTCGTCATGCCGCCTTTGACCAGCAACGCGGCCGGCTGTCAAAGCGCCTTCTTCGTTCCTGAGAATGAATACGCGCCGCGATCGAACCGGAGCGCGGCGTTGTCTTTCAGGGAACGACCTAGATCTACCTCAGCGGCTTGAGGCCGGCCTCGATCGAAGCGCGTTTAGCTTCGAGGAAGGGCGGCAGCGCCAGGCTTTCGCCAAGTGTCTCCAGCGGCTCGTCGGCGGTGACCCCCGGCCCGTCCGTGGCGATCTCGAACAGTATGCCGTTCGGCTCGCGAAAATAGAGCGAGCGGAAGTAATAGCGCTCGACCTCGCCGCTCGACGGCAGACGGAATTCGGTCAGGCGGGCCGTCCACTGATGCAGCGTCTCCTGGTCCGGGGCCCTGAAGGCGACATGATGGACCGCACCGGCGCCTTGCCGCGCTGGCGCCAGTCCAGGCTGCACGGCAACATGAAGCTCCGCCGCCGGCCCGCCCGCGCCCATTTCGAAGACGTGGACCTGGCCCTCGCCATCCGGCGAGGCATAGTCGCGGACTTCACGCATGTTCATCACCTTGGTCAGCACCGCCTCGGTGTTGGTGATGTCGGGAACGCTGATGACGATCGGCCCGAGCCCGCGGATCTGATGCTCGGCCGGTACCGGGCTTTGCGCCCAGGGATGGCTGCCGCCGCTACCCGCCATCGCTGACCAGCCGCAGACGCTGGCCTTCGGGATCTTCGAAATCCAGTGACGGGTAGCCGCCTATATCGGCAATCTCCCCTGTCACGACGCCCTCGCCGGCCAGATGCTGCTTCCACCAGCCAAGGCTCTCCCGGCCGCCGACCCGGAGGCTGGTCCGCGCGATGCTGTGGGTGCCGCGCCGTTCGCGGCCAACCGGCCAGTCGAAGAAGGTGAGGTCGGTGCCCGGCGTTGCCTCGCCGTCGGCATAGAAGAGGTGATAGGCCGAGGTATCGTCCTGGTTCACGGTCTTCTTGACCAGCCGCAGGCCCAGCACCTTCGTGTAGAAGTGAAGATTGCCAGGCGCATTGGCGGTGATGGCGGTCAGATGGTGAATTCCTGTCAGTTGCAGGCTCATGGTCGTCTCCCTGTTTTGTGGGAAGAATTTCCTCCCTTTCATATCAGCATTGCGGTCCCATCGCGGAAGGCCGCCCATCCCGACAGTCCGTCATCGGACGATGAACAACGCCCCGTCGATTGGCATTCCATTGGTGAACAATCAGTGCCCGCCGAGACCAGCTGCGGGCGGACGTGATGCCGGGAAAACCGACGCTTGCCCTGGAGATACGCGCCGAACGGAACCATCTTCCGCGCCCTGCCATGCTCCTGACAGACTGCTGTCAGGAGGGGTGTGCGATACTGCCTCCAGTCAGAGAGAGGAGAATAGCCATGAACGGTTTTACCATTCTGCGCGGCATGCAGCACTATGTCGGCAAGGTGCGCACGATGCGCAATGAAATCCGCACGCAGCGCTTTATGAATTCGCTCCCCGCCGACATTCGCAAGGATATCGGCTGGCCGGACATGTATGCCGACCGTCGCCTTCGCGGCAATTGAGACAAAATTTTCGAGGCGACTGTTGGACGCGGACGAGTCAACGCCCAGATATCAACGCGTGCCATCCAAAGGTGGCCCGTTTTTACAGGCACGGCACGCCTGAAATAGAGCCCGGCGCGCAAGGGATGGAGCGAGCGCATGCCCGATCGGAAGACTATCGGCTTCCTTTTCATCGAAGGTTTCGCCGACTGGGAATATGGGCTCTTGGCGGCCTCGGCGGTGGAATGGCTTGGCGCTCGCGCTGTGTCGCTGACGCCGGATAACAAGCCGGTGACGGGAATTAGCGGTTTTCGGTTGGCGCCGGACCGCTCGGCGAAAGCCGATGAAAACATCGATCTTGATGCGGTTGCGGTCATCGGCTCGGATCAGTGGGCTGGCAAGGAACCGCCGGATGCCGCCGAACTGCTCACCACCGTCGCGTCGCGCGGCGGTGTGGTCGGCGGTATCTGCGCCGGAACATTGGCGCTGGCCCGGGCTGGCCTCTTCGAGAATGCCAAGCATACCAGCAATGGCCGTGACTGGATCAATCGCCACGAAGCCGGCTATGCTGGCGATAACAATTATCAGGACGTGCCGCACGCCGTGGCCGACGGCAAAATCGTTTCCGCGCCGGGTTCGGCGCCCGGCACCTTCGCCCTTGCTTTTCTGCAGGCTCTCTATCCCGAAAAAGGCGGCGATCTCGCGCAGATGCGGACGCTGTTCATGAAGGAGTACGCGGAAGCATCCTGACACTATGTTGTCAGGAGGGGCGTGCGATGGTGACATAATGCGCATGGCCGGCCGAGAGGACGATCGATGAAGAGCTGGAACGACAGGCTGAACACGCCTGGCATCAACGGCGTGAAACCGACGCCCCGCGCCATGGGAGACGTCATCGAGGGCCAGCCGATGCTGGTGCCGACCGCGCGGAAGGTCGACGATTTCATCCGCTCGATTCCCGAAGGCATTGGCATGGATGTCCGCGCTTTGCGCACCGCGCTCGCCGTCGAACATGGCGCCGAAGTGACATGCCCGGTCACGATAGGCTATCATCTGCGCACAGTCGCCGAAGCAGCCAACGAGGATCTCGGGCGCGGCATGACGCTTGATGACATCGCACCCTTCTGGCGCGTGCTCGACGCGACGGCGCCGACAACGAGGAAATTGTCTTTTGGCGCGGAATTCGTCGCCGCGCAGCGCAAGCGCGAAGGGCTGAAACCATAATGCATGCCGCCCCAAGGTGGGCGCCGGGCTGGGACTGCGGCATGCCTAGAGCAATTCCAGGAAGAGTGTGCTCCTGTCTTCCGTCCGGAATTGCGTCGAAACAGAGAGATGGAGCGGTTCGCCATTTCGGTGAAACGGTAAGCCGCTCTGGAAACAACACCGAGGGACGACACGATGCGCCGCGCCGACAGGCTCTTTCAGATCGTGCAGCATCTGCGTGGTGGCCGTCTGGTCACCGCGCAGAAGCTCGGCACGTGGCTCGAGGTTTCCGAGCGAACGATCTACCGCGACATTGCCGACCTGCAGTCGACCGGGGTGCCGATCGACGGCGAGGCTGGCGTTGGCTACATGATGAGGGAGGGGTTCGACCTTCCGCCGCTGATGTTCACGCGTGACGAGATCGTGGCGCTGGTCGCCGGCGCGCGCATGGTGCGCGCCTTTGGCGGCGCCGCCATGGCGCGGGCCGCCGACGAGGCGCTGGTCAAGATCGGCGCCGTGTTGCCCGACGCCGAGAAGGACCGCATCGCCCGCACCGAGATCCACACCCCGATGTGGG
>NZ_VFUX01000064.1:0-9835 GCF_006441275.1 Mesorhizobium sp. B2-4-17
GTCAGAACGGATAATGCTGGCCCGGATCCTCGATCGTCACCCAGCGCAGGTCGGTGAATTCGGCGATCGAGGCCTTGCCGCCGAAACGGCCATAACCGGAGCCCTTCATGCCGCCGAACGGCATCTGCGCCTCGTCGCCGACGGTCGGGCCGTTAATATGGCAGATGCCGGCCTGGATACGGGCGGCGACCGCCATGGCGCGCCTTATGTCGCGGCTGAAGACCGCCGACGACAGGCCGTATTCGGTATCGTTGGCAACGCGCACCGCCTCGTCCTCGCCTTTGACGCGGATGACAGGCTTGACCGGCCCAAAGGATTCTTCGGCGTAGACGCGCATTGACGGTGTGACATGATCAAGCACCGTCGCTTCCACGACAGTTCCGCTGCGCTTGCCGCCCGCCGCCAGGGAGGCATCCTGGCCGAGCGCGTCGGCGACCAGTTCCTCCATCTTGTCGGCCGCCTGGCTGCTGATCAGGGAGCCCAGGACGACATGGCCGCGCGGATCGCCGGCCGGCAGTTTCGAAGCACGGGCGGCAAGCTTGGCCACGAACTCGTCGGCGATCTTTTCATCGACGATCAGCCGTTCGGTCGACATGCAGATCTGGCCCTGGTGCATGAAGGCGCCGAACGCCGCGGCATTAACCGCGGCGTCGATGTCGGCATCGTCGAGCACGATCAGCGGCGCCTTGCCGCCAAGCTCGAGCAGCACCGGCTTGAGATGCCGTCCGGCGAGCTCCGCGATGATGCGGCCGACCTTGGTCGAGCCGGTGAAGTTCACGCGCCTGACGGCCGGGTGCGCGACCAGTGTCTCGACGATGGCGGCGGCGTCCTTCGGATCGTTGGTGACGACATTGATGACGCCCTTCGGCAGCCCGGCCTCGACCAGCACCTGGCCGATCAGCCGGTGCGTGCCGGGGCATAGTTCGGAGGCCTTCAGCACCACCGTATTGCCGCAGGCGATCGGCATCGCCACGGCGCGTGTGCCGAGGATGACCGGCGCGTTCCATGGCGCGATTCCGAGGCATACACCCGCGGGTTGGCGGATTGCCATGGCGAGCGTCCCCGGCTTGTCGGAGGGGATGATCTCGCCCGAAATCTGCGTCGTCATGGCGGCTGCCTCGCGCAGCATGTTGGCTGCCAGCATGACATTGAAGCCGGCCCAGGGGCCAGTGGCGCCAGTCTCTTCCATCATCAGCCTGGTGAATTCATCGACCTTGGAGGCCATCACATCGGCAGCCTTTGACAGCAAGGCGCGGCGTTCGCCGGGGCCGGTTTTCGACCATGCCGGAAAAGCGGCGGCAGCGGCTTCGACGGCTGCGTTGGCATCGGCCACACTGGCAGCGGCGGCGCGTGTCGCCAGCCTGCCGGTGAAAGGGTCCAGGCGTTCGTAGGAAGCCGAGCCTGTTGCCGCCCTTTCATCGCCGTCGATCAGAAGTCCGATATCCATTGTTCTCTCCCTCGCTCTCGATGGAGCCTTACAAGTAGCGTGTTAGAAGCCGAGCGCTTCGGCATTGATCGATGCTTCGAGCCCGCCATCAACGGGCACGTTGGCGCCATTGATCCAGCGCGCGCCATCCGAGCACAGGAACAGCACGACGGGCGCGATATCGCCCGATGTTCCGGCGCGACCGACCCTGGCAATGTCGCTGTCGACGCGGGCATCGCCAAGCACGGTGCGGAACTGTTTCAGGATCGGCGTCTCGACCGGCCCTGGGCTCACAGCATTGACGCGGATGCCACGGCGTTTGAATAGATCCTGATGCGCCGCGCGAAAGGTCCACAAGAGCAGCAATTCCTTTGAAACGGGATAGGCTTCCTCGTTTCTGACCGCGTGATCGGCTACCACCTTGGCGACGTCGGGAAAGCCTTCGATGCCGACCATCGAAGCGGCGCGGTTGAGATTGGCGCGCCAGCCATAGCCGGCGATCGAGGCGACATTGACGATCGCGCCACCTTCGCGAAGCCTGGGCGCGAGGCCTTCGGAAAGTGCACGCAGCCCGAAGAAGTTGACGGCCAGCGTCGACACCGCGCCGGTATTGCCGGAGAGGCCGGCCACGTTGCAAAGCGCATCGAGCCGCCGCGGCAGGCGCGCGATGAGATCGTCGACGCCCGCCTTCGACGAGATGTCGGCCTTGACGAAACTGCCGACCGATGCAGCCGGCTCGCGCACATCGACGCCGATCACATCCGCGCCGAACTGGCCGGCGAGTTCCGCCGTGCGTGCGCCGATGCCGGAGGCGACGCCGGTGATGAGGATCGTCTTGCCGAAAAGCATGGTCATGCCTTCTCCTGATGCTGTGTGGTTTGCCGCGTCGAAGATGCAATGCCATCGTCGGCCGGCGCTGCCGGGTTCTCGGGAAGCCTGACGCGGTAGCCGACCGGCAGCAGGCGCAGGCCAAAGCGCTCCTCGATCGTTCCCCACAGGCCGCGCGGCAGGAACAGCGAGAACAGCACCGCCGTGGCGCCGAGGCCGACGAGATACCAGACGCCGGTGCCGCCGAACCATGTCTCGATGAGGAAGAACACCAGCGCGCCCAAAATGGCGCCCTCGAAGGTGCCGATGCCGCCGACCAGCACCATGAAGATCATGTAGGCGGTCCACTGGACGTTGAAGTAGGTCTTCGGCTGGAAGGTGATGGAGGTCGCCAGCCACAAGGCACCGGCAATGCCGATCCCGAAGGCGGCGAGCACAAACAGCAGCCGCTTGGTGCCGGTGACGCGCACGCCGACCGAAGCGGCGGCATCCTCATTGTCGCGGATGGCGCGGATCGCGGCCCCCGTGCTGCCGCGCAGCAAGCCGAAAAGGACGGCGAGCAGGGCGGTCATCGATGCCAGCGCCAGCCAGTAGATCGTCACCCGCCTGGTGCCGGCGTCGTAGACATTGAGCGAGATCAGCGAGGTGCCGGTTTCGCCCTGCACCAGCCGGTCGAGATTGACCAGGAGATGCGTCAGGGCCGCGATCACCCACATGCCGATGGCGAACTCGCCGTTCTTGAGCCGCAGCATGAACAGCGACAGCGGCCAGGAAACCGCGCCGACAACGATTGCGGAAACGAAAAGCGCGGCGAAAGGGTTGAGCCCGGCATCGGCCAGCCGGATGGCGAAATAGGCGCCGAGCCCGAAGAACACCTGCTGCCCGACCGAGACCAGCCCGCCGAAGCCGGCCAGCGCGTTCCACATCGCCGCCAGGATCACATAGATGAACAGCGCCGTCATGCGGTCGACCGCGCCGGCCGACAGGAATTGTGGCGCGACCGCGAGCAGTGCGATGACGAGTGTGGCCGCGATCGCGGCGATCCGCGACGTCGTCGTGCCGCGCTCGATGACTGGCATGGGGGCGGAGGCGCTCATGGCGCTCTCCGGGAAGGCAAGCGCAACAGGCCGCGCAGGCCCTGGCCCGAGGCGGACAGCCGCACGAACAGCACGACGAGGAAGACGGCGTGACCACCGATGAGGAAGCCTTGCGGATGCACCTGCGCGCCGAGTGTCTGGGCAAGCGCCAGCACGATTCCGCCGATCAGCGTTCCCCATAGCGAACCGGCGCCGCCGATCACCGCGGCTTCGAAAGCAAACAGCAATTGCGGTGCGCCGGCATAGGGATCGAAAGTGGCGCGCATGCCGAGGAAGGCGCCGGCAAGGCCGACCGTGACCATGGCGATGGCCGCTGCAATGGCATTGGCGCGGCGCGCATCGACGCCGACCAGCCCGGCGGTGTCGGGGTCTTCCGATGTGGCGCGGATCGAACGGCCAAGCCTTGTGCGGGTCAGGAACAGCTGCAACCCGCCAAGCAGGATCACCACGGTGGCGAACATGATCACGGCGAGCTTGCCGACATAGATGCCGCCCGGCCATTCCCATGAATCGTAGGAGAGGCTGCCGATATAGGGCGCCAGCGAACGCGTGTCGGCGCCGAACTGCTCGAACAGCATGTTGTCGACGACGATGGCGAGGCCGAACGTGGTCAGGATCGGCAGCAGCGCGCCGCCGCGCGCGCTGCGCTCGAGCAGGAAGCGCTGCAGCGCCCAGCCGATTGCCGCCATCAATGGCAGCACGATGAGCAGGCCCAGAAATGGCGAGACATGGAATCGCGAGGCGAGCAGCCACAGCGCAAAGGCGGCGAACACGGCGAGGCTGCCATGGGCGAGGTTGATGATGCGCATCACTGAGAACATGAAGGACAGACCGCAGGCGATCAGCGCGTAATAGCCGCCGAGCAGAATGCCCTGGATGATCTGGTTGCTCATGCCGGAACGTTCCCGCTTTTCCGATGCAGACCGAAATAGGCTTTTGTCACCTCGTCGCGCGAAACCTCCTTGCTTGGCCCTTCGAGCGCGACACGCCCTTCGAGCATGCAGATGACCCTGTCGGAGACCGCGAGCGCGCGGTTGAGATCCTGCTCGACCAGGATGATCGTCGTGCCGGAAGCGATCAGCCCCTGGAGCGCCGCGTAGACGCGGTCGACGATTGCCGGCGACAGGCCGAGCGAAACCTCGTCGAGCAGCAGCACGTCCGGATTGCTCATCAGTGCCCGGCCGATCGCCGTCGCCTGCTGTTCGCCGCCCGAGAGATGGCCTGTCTGGGCATGCCTGCGCGGCTTCAGGTTTGGGAACATCTCCAGCACCCTGTCGACACTCCAGTCGCCCGGCCGGCGAGCGGTCCTGCCGAGCAGCAGGTTTTCTTCAACCGTCATCTGCACGAACAGTTTTCGCCCCTCCGGTACCAGTGCGATGCCCATGCCGACGCGCCTATGCGGCGGCACGCCGGTAAGATCGGCGCCGTCCAGCAGCACCCGCCCGGCGGCGGGCTGGTGCGCGCCGGCAATCGCCCGCAGCAGCGTCGTCTTGCCGGCGCCATTGGCGCCGACCAGCGCCAGCGTCTCGCCGCGCTCGATGCTGAAGCTCACGCCGCGCACCGCCTGCAGCAGGCCGTGCCGGACAACCAGGTTCTCGACCGACAGCAGGCTCATTTCGGGCCTCCGCCGAGATAGGCGTGGACCACCCGCGGATCGGCCATGACCGTTTGCGGATCGCCGTCGGCGATGATCGTTCCCGCGTCCATGCAGATCAGCCGCTCGGCCACCTGCAGCAGGATGTGCACGATGTGCTCGATCCAGACGATGCCGATCTTGCGCCGGCGCAACTCCTTGATCGTGTCGACGAGCTCGCCCGCTTCTGCATCGGTCAGGCCGCCGCCGATCTCGTCCAGAAGCAGCAGCATCGGCCTGGCCGCCAGCGCCCGCGCCAGTTCCAGTCGCTTGCGGTCGAGCAGGCCAAGCGTCTCGGCTCGCCGGTTGGCAACGCCCAGCATGCCGCAAAGTCTCAGCGAACCGAGCGCCTCCTCATAGGCTTCGTCGCGGCCGAGCCCGGCGCCATGCGACGCGGCGACGAAGACATTTTCGAAAGTGGTCATGCCGCTGAACGGTTTCGGCACCTGGTGCGTGCGCACAAGGCCGAGCCGGCAACGCCCTGTCGCCGGCAGCGCCGTCACATCACCGCCCTTGAAGCTGACCGTGCCCGAACTGGGCGGGAAGGCGCCGGCAAGCACGCTGAGCAGCGTGGTCTTGCCGGCGCCGTTCGGGCCGACAATGCCGACGGCTTCGTCGGCTGCCATGGCGAAATCGACGGCATCCAGCACCACGAGCGCGCCGAAGCGCTTGTGGATAGCTGTGGCACTGAGGATCGCCTGTTGTTGCGGATGGGTCACCACGCGATCCTCGTCAGCGGTCCATCAGCCGTTGTAAGGAAGAAGCTTGGCCCCGACCGGAACCTTCGGATCGGTGGCGTTCTCGGTCACCACATAATCGAGCGGGAACTTCGATCCTTCCTTGGCGGCGACCCATTGCGTTCCGATGATGGGACCAGGCGAGACATTGGCCACGGGCCCGCTGGTGAAGTCGACCTTGCCAATCATGGTTTCGGTCTTGAGCGTGCTCAGCGCCTTCGCCACCGCCGCCTTGTCCTTTGCATCGGTACTCGCCTTCAACGCTTCAAAGCCGGCGTCGAGTAGCGACATCGAGGCGCCGAGTTGCTGTGTCCACTGCTTGCCGCTCGCCGCCTCATAGCCGTCGGCCAGTTCGATCCCCGAAACGCCCGTCAGCGGCGATTTGTAGGGGAAGGCCTTGTGCCAGTAGGCGGCGCTCGAAATCTTCATGCCGAGGTCGCCGAGCGCCTCGATATCCGATGGGAACAGGCCGGTCTTTGCGACCTGGGCGATCTTGATCTGCCTGATCAGGCCCTGCTGCGCCGCCTGGCGCCAGAAGGCGGCGAAATCCGGCGGGATCGGGAAGGAGTTGAAGATCTCGACGCCTTCCTGCTTGAACAGCGCGATCTGCGAGGAATAGTCGGTGGTGCCGGTTTCGTAGGCGCCGGGATCGACGATGGTGAAACCCTGCTTGGCCAGCAGCGGCGCGAGATTGGCGCGGATGGCGTTGCCGTCGGCGTCGTTGGGATACATGACGCCGACCTTCTTGTTGGTCTCGATCAGGTTCCATTGCGAAATGTAGGTCTTGAAGAACTCGCCGACGCCGAAGCCGAAATGATAGGTCCATTTGAACGGCGAGGGCGCGCCGGGCTTCGCGCCACGGCCGAAATACCAGGCTTCCCACGGCATGACCGTCGACAGGCAGGGCACGCCGGCGGCTTCGCAGGCGTCGGCCACTGGATTGATCACCTCGGGCGTCGATACCGCCAGCATGAGGTCGATAGCCTGGTTGTTGATCAGGTCCTTGGCGAGTTGGCCGGCTCGTGACGGATCCGACTGCGTATCCTGGTCGAGGATCTCGATGCTGTATTTCTTGCCGCCGATCTCAAGGCCGCCGGCCAGTGCCTTGCGGGCAAGGTCGAGCACGTAACCGTCGGTCTGGCCAAAGCCTGCCAGCGGCCCGGTGCGCGGGCTGACGAAGCCGACCTTGAGCGTGTCGCCTGCCTGGGCGAAGGCTCTCTTGCCGCCAAGCGCGAATGCCGCGCCACCGGCGATCGAGGTGGCGATGAACTGGCGCCGTGACACGCCACGAACAATGGATCTGCTGCCGATGGAATGGGTCATGCGTTTCCTCCCTCTGTGCTCCTCGGTCGGTACAGTGCACCTGCGGTTTGGTTCAGTAAAATGATATTTTGCGGTGTTTTATTAACTCCTGGGTTAGGAGATTCCGCGCCGCAGCCGAGCCCGGTTCGAACCGTCCTGGGGCTCAGGCATCAGGCCTAGCCGCCTCGCGAATGGTTTGCAGCAGGATCATGAAGGCGGGCGAGGGGGCGGTGTCGGTGCGCATCGTCAGGCCGACCGGTCCTTTGGTTTCGTCCGTGTCGACCGGCAGGGCGACGAAGGCGCGGCTTGCGAGCTCGTTGGCGACCACGCCGGCCGAGATGATCCACACCGCGTTGCTCTGCCGCATGAAGGAGCGGCCGAAGGAGTCCGAAACCGTCTCGATTTCCATCGCCGGCGCGGTCATGCCATTGGTGATGAACAGGCGATCGACAAAGGGGCGGATGACGGATTCCCGAGTTGGCATCAGCACCGGGAATTCGTCGAGCCTCGCGAAGATGTCGGCTCCCGGTTCCAGCAACGGATGCCCGGCCCGCACCACGAACAGCACCTGCTCGGAGTAGAGGTGCTCGAAGAAGAACCCGGTCATGTTTTCGGGCGCCGCGAGCCGTCCGACAACGAGATCGAGCGCGCCGATGCGCAATTGTTCAAGCAGCACGGCGTTCTCGCCGGTGACGATCTTGATCGCCGCCCCGGTATTTTCCCTGAGGAACAGGCTCATGGCTTGCGGCATGACCTTCGCCGACACTGTCGGCAGCGCGCCGATGCGGATCGGATGGCGGTTGACGGCGCCGTCCTGGCGAACGGAATCGACGCCGCGCTTCAACGCCGTTATCGCCGAGCCGGCATGGTCCAGGAAGATTTCGCCAAGCCTTGTGACGCGAATGCCGCGCCCGTCACGCTCGACGACGGCCACGCCCAGCGCCTCCTCCAGTTCGCGCAGGGTCTTGGTCACCGCCGGCGCGCTGACATGCAGGAAGTCCGCGGCACGGGCCACGCTGCCCTGCCGTGCGACTTCCAGGAATGCTTGCAGATGACGGAACCGGATGCGGCTGTCGGGCATGAATTTGATAACCCTTGAGTTAATGAAATGGCGCAAAATATCATTTTACCGAACCAAACGCGGCGTGCAATGTGGAGATGGAGGATCGAACCCATGCCATTCGTCACCATTGGCGGCATCACGCTGCACCACCGATATGTCGAGGCGAAAGGCAAGACGCCCCCGGTCGTGTTCATCAATTCGCTCGGCACCGATCTGCGGATATGGGATGAGGTCGTTACGATTCTGGCCGGTGAGATGCCTCTGCTCGTCTACGACAAGCGCGGTCACGGCCTTTCCGACAATGGCAACGGCGTCCGTTCGATTGACGACCATGTCGACGATCTCTGCGCCCTCGTAGACCATTTCGGTTTCGACAAGGTCGTGCTGTTCGGTCTGTCGGTCGGTGGCATGATCGCGCAGGGCTTCCATGCCCGCCATCCGAAACGTGTCGAGGGTCTGATCCTCAGCGACACCGCCCACAAGATCGGCACCGCCGAAAGCTGGAACAGCCGCATTGCGGCCGTGGAGCGCTTCGGCATCGACGCGATCGCCGACGGTGTGATGAAAGTGTGGTTCACGCAGGATTTCCATGCCGCCCGCGCCGCCGACCTTGCCGGTTGCCGCAACATGCTGACCAGGCAGGCGCTGCCCGGCTATATCGGGACATGCAAGGCTGTTCGCGACGCCGATTTCACCGAGAGCGCGCGCCGCATTGCCGTGCCGACGCTCTGCATCGCCGGCGATCAGGACGGTTCGACGCCTCCCGATCTTGTCCGCTCTCTGGCCGATCTGATCCCCGGCGCGCGTTTCGAGATCATCCGCAATGCCGGACATATTCCCTGCATCGAACAGCCGGAGGCGCTGGTCGCGCTGATCCGCGGTTTTGTCGCATCGCTTGCCCCTGGAGCAGAAACCCATGGATGAAGTCCCCGGCAACACAGCCAGATATCGGAAGGGTCTCGCCGTCCGACGGTCGGTGCTCGGCGACCGCCATGTCGACCGCGCCGAGGTCGGCGCCACCGATTTCGATCAACCGTTTCAGGAACTGATCACCGAGGCCGCCTGGGGAACGGTGTGGTCGCGACCGGGCTTCAGCAAACGCGAGCGCTCGATCGTCACCCTGGCGCTGCTGGCGGCGCTTGGCCATGATGAAGAGGTCGCCTTGCATCTGCGCGCAACCGCCAACACCGGCGCCACACGCGACGATATCTGCGAGGCGTTCCTGCATGTCGCCATCTATGCCGGCGTGCCGGCTGCCAACCGGGCCTTCAGAATTGCCAAGGACGTGTTTTCGGAAATGGATGGAGCCGAGAATGCCTGAGTCCGGCTCGAACCGGGTGCCCGAGACCGGCGCTTTCTTCCAGCGCGACCGAACGTGGCACCCGCCGGCGCTGACGCCGGGCTACAAGAGCTCGGTATTGCGCTCGCCGCAGAAGGCGCTGCTGTCCTTCGACAACACGCTGTCGGAGATATCGGGCCCGGTGTTCGGCCATGCCATGCTCGGTGAACTGGACAACGACCTCGTCCACAATTTCGCAAGGCCGGGTGAGAGCGCCATCGGCGAGCGCATCATCGTCCATGGCAGGGTGATCGACGAACGCGGCGTTGGCGTTCCCGGCGTGCTGCTGGAGTTCTGGCAGGCTAATGCCGGCGGCCGTTACCGCCACAAGAAGGATGGTTACCTGGCGCCGCTCGACCCGAATTTCGGCGGTTGTGGCCGCACCTTATCGGGCGAGGATGGCGGCTACG
>NZ_VFUX01000065.1:0-9763 GCF_006441275.1 Mesorhizobium sp. B2-4-17
CAGCGTCGCTGTCGTTCAGCGTCCCGTTCACCGCAGTGAGAGTCTGGCCCTCCTGGGCGGTGCCGCTGATCGACCCCGCTGTCGTGAAGGCAAGCGTGATGTCGGTGACTGCCGCGCTGGCGTTGCTTGTTGTGCTGATCGTTTCGCTACCGTTGTCAGTTGCGGTTATCACGACTCTAAGCTGGTGGCCTTCGTCGCTTTCTGCGACGGTATAAATGGAACCGGTCCCATTGGCATTTATATCGTGCCAGGTCGTTCCATCTGAAGAATATTGCCATTGGTATGATAGAACTGCATCGGCGTCAGGTGTCGTTCCTCCGGAAATTGTGAGGACATCGCCCTCTTTGGCAGTGCTTGCAATCGTGGCTGAGACTAGGGGTGGATGGTTGACGGTCAGCGATGCCGTGGTGGTGCCGAGCGTGGAGTCGGCGGAGCCGTCATGGGCCTGGGCCGAAACCCCGATCGCGACGGTGCCCTCGAACTCGGTGGCCGGCGTGATGGTCAGCCCGCTGAGGTCGGCGGCGGACTGGGCGGTGATGGTGAAGGTGCCGTTGTGGTTGTCGACGACGCCGGTGCCGTGCAGCGTGGCGCCCTGGTCGAGCGAAACCGTCACGGTGACGGAGTCGTTGCCGTCTTCGAACAGGTCGCTGGCATTGGTCAGCGTGATGGTGAGGTTGCTGGTGCCGTCCTCGTTGATGGTGGTCGCCGCGGCGGTGACGAGCGGCTGATCGGCGACCGGGTTGACGGTCAGCGATGCCGTGGTGGTAGTCGGAGAACTGAGATTTCCTTCGACATCCCTCTCCGTCGCGGTCACTGAAAGCGCAAATTGACCTTCGAATTCGGCCGGAGGCGTGATCTTGAGGCTCGAGAGATTCCAACCGCTCACATCCGTCGAGGTAGACCCGATCGCCGCTATAAAAGAGTGCCCCGCCGCGCCATCCGACAAAGTCGCGCCGATTGGAATTCCAGCAATGATCAATGATTCAAAACTATTGTGATCACCGGAAAGACCATTAACGGCGGCTCCCAAACTTACGGCTATTGCGGAATCCTCATTGCCGGTCGAGGCACCAGGATTTAGCGTCGCCGCCAGCGGATTGACCGTCACAGCCTCGGTCGCAGTGGTCACCGGCCCGATATTGCCTTCGGCGTCCTTCTCGGTCGCCGCAAGGTTCAGCACGAAGTTGGTGTCATTGACCGGCATGACCGTCAGCGACGCCAGTGTCCAGGACCCCACGTCCACCGAGGTATTGCCGCTGGTTGCCGTGAAGCTGTGACCGTTGCCGTCCGCCAGCGTCGTCCCCACCGGGATCGCGCTGATCACCAGGCTGTTAAGCGTGTTGGTGCCGGCTGCATCGCCGGCCAGCTTGTTCAGCGTCAGCCCCACATTGAGCGCGATTGCCGCGCCTTCCACGCCAGAGGCCGCCGCCGGCGCCAGCGTCGCCGCTAGCGGATTGACCGCCACAGCCTCGGTCGCAGTGGTCGAATTCCCGCTCCCGTCAGTAGCAACCGCCGACAGACTGAAGTTGGCATCGTTTGGCGGTGTGATGCTGAGCGTCGACAGATTCCAGGTATGAACATCGATGGAGGTCAGGCCGCTCGTCGCCGTGAAGGCGTGTGATGCGGTTCCGTCGGTAAGGGTCGCCCCCACCGGGATGCCGCTGACCACCAGAGACGCAATTCCGGCAACATCCGAAGCTGCCAACGTGCCAAGGTGGATTGCAGTGCCTTCGACTCCGGTAGCACCGGCTGCCCAGGTGACTGTCGGAGGCGCCTCATCGACGGTTACCGAATGGGAATCTGAAGCCGCTGTTGAGCTGCCAACCTTAACTACAGCGGCAAGAGTATACGTGCCGTCCGGCAGTGAGGCGTGCGCCAGATCGCTTGCCGGAATCACGGCGGACCATGTGCCGTTCGCGGCAACTGTGGCCGTATAGTTATGACCATTTAGGCTGACGATGAGATGTGCGCTGGACGTAAAGTTCGCGACCGTACCGGTAATGGTGACACCGGCAGCTGCATCGGCGGAGTTGAGCAGCCAAGGGTTTGACTGGCTAGGCTCGATCGGATTGATTTTGACCGTGAACGCAGCTGGGGGATCGACTCCGAGAAAATCGCTTGGCGTGAGCGTCGAGGCCCCAGTGACATTTACTTTCAGATCGGCGATGCCATCCCCGTTGGTATCTGTGTAAACGAACGATCCACCACTACCGTCTGTGGTATACCAGACGGCGAAAGCGCCAGCGGCCCCGAGGTTGGTCGTGTTGGCGGATTGCTGGCCCTTCCAGAAGAATTCCCCCAGCCCCGCACTGGAGGCGGTCTGTCCGCCCTGTGCGCCGACGATCATATTGTCGTTGAGGAGCTTCCTGAAATCGAGCTTGTCGACGCCTGCTTTGAAATTGTTGATCACATCCCACTGCGACCCGGTACCATTAAAGGAATCAGTCGCGCTGGCGTAACTGAAGACGTTGGCAATCTGACCGTTGACTGTCGCTTGAAAGACGTTTTTGCCAATACTGCTGTTGATGTCGAGAGAAGCGAGCAGAGAGGTGCTGGACAGGCCCGAGCCAACTAGGCTTGGGTTGCTGGAAAAAGCACTCAGAAAAGCGGATGCGCTGTGAGCGCTGAAGGTGACAGCAGGGGAGCCGGCAAGCAGGTTTCCATAGTGGTCGCTCTGTGCGAACGAAAAGTTGTCGAGCGATGTCGCCCACAGTGTGTAGTATTGGCCGGTGCCCGCAGCTTGAAACGTAAGCGTCAGATTGTCTGTCCAGAACGCGTTATCGATCGTCTGAAGTTGCGTCGCATTCGTAGTGGCGAACAGGGCGTATGCGATATCTTGCAGTGCGATAATCTGGCTTCCGCCGATGTTATCACTTGTGAGGGTGTCGAGCACATTAAGGTTGTCGACCGTCGCGCCATTGCTTGTTGTCGAGGCCATGACTTGCTTCCTTTTCAGCGGCGGCAGGACCCTGATGCCTGTCGACTGCCCATTGAGTTCACTCGATCGCCAGCGACCGACCTTCTGGCCGCGTGCGACATGGAATTGATGAAAGCCCGGCCATTGGCGCCGGTGCCGGCCTCGCAGTTCCACAGCCGGAGTTCGCCGCCTTCGCCGACTGCGGCTGTCTCGCGCGCCTCATCGGCGCGCCAGACGGCCGACCAGGCATCGGATAAGAAGCCGATGCGCCAAGCGCAGCCAGGCGAACGGCGGAGACATTGTCGCGCGGCCTTATTGCCGCGGTCATCTGGAACGCGGCCGGCCGCTTCGCGCCGGGCACGATCGCGCCCATCTCGGGGCGCAATTTTTTCAACGACGTTGGAAGATCAGGAACGACGGGGGCGATGAACAGCAGTTCTTCTGGGGCGCGCACGCATTGTGAAGTCGCCTGCGCCGGGGCGCGACCATTCAAACGGACAAAGCCTGCGGCATTCCTGCACTGGCCTCGCAGTGGCGACTCTCTCCGACCTACTCGCACTTACTCTTACCCCTGCCCCTTCGCCGACACCTCGGCGACCACTCGGTAAGAGAGTTCGGAAAGCGAAAGACAAATGCAGGACACCCGGAATTACAACATAGGTAAACCCTTGGCACGCCAGACCGGTCGCACCTTAGCTACATCCTGACAAATCGTCTTACGAACCCCAACCCCCAACTACTCGCGCGACCGCCCCTGTTTCAGTCGCACGTCTCTTTATATGTCATATTACTAAAGTCGAAAATTAGGAATTTGTAAAGTATGCGGATTGCACCCACTTTGTTTTTGGTTAAGGGGGAAGGGAACCGCAAACGACCGGCAGGTCGCAAGTACTGCTAGTCGGCGAACATCTGTGCCTGGCGCTCCCGGCGTCCGGCAAGGTCGATCAGGGACTGGCGTCGCGATCGGAACTCCTCCATCCGCGGCCCGATGTAGTCAAGGACTGCCAATGACTTCGGCACGAAACGTAAAATTCTCCGGTTGTCCTCGTTCGTGGCAGGTGCGTGGGCTGGCGGCTTGCACATGCAGGTCTCATCCAGAGGCGAACTCAGCGAGTTCGTCGGCCGCCTCACTGATACCGTGTGCGGCCGCGCGCTCGAGCCAAAGGCGAGCGGCAACCGCGTCGCGCTCCCCGGCGAGACCTTTGAGGAGATAACGGCCGAGCATGAGTTGGGCTTGGCCATGTCCACGTCCGGCAGCGGCGGCGTACCATTTCTGCGCTGCCATCTGGTCGACCGGCATGCCAAGGCCAGCGCTATGCAGCGCGCCAAGCGCAAACATCGCCCCGGCATGACCCTCGTCGGCGGCCTGCTCGAAAAGCTGCATTGCAACTTTAGGCTCACGCCGGCCCCCGCGTCCGTTGAGCAGCATCTCGGCAAGTGCCACTTGCGCGTCGAGCATACCGGCATTGGCTGCGCGGGCAAACCAGTCGCGGGCCTGCGATGGATCGGCCGCAACGCCGCGCCCATCCTGGAGGAGGCGGACATACATATATTGCCCGTCGGGAACACCTTCGGCCGCGCGCCTTAGCCATTGCGCCGCTTGCCCCTCGTCCTGGCGAACACCGAGTCCGTTGGCGAAGCAGAGCCCAAGATTGAATGCGGCGATCAGATCGCCCGATGAAGCGGCCGCTTCGAACCATCCGGCAACGCTAGCACTGTCATCCGGCTCTCCGGCTCCTGCGAGGACAAGATTGGCAAGATCGATCTGTGCCTCCTGATTGCCGCCATTTGCCGAAGCGCGCAGCCAGCGTGCTCCCTTCGACGTCCTGGGCTACGCCGTTTCCCGTCAAATAGAGCGAGGCCAAAGCGCGGGCGGCGGCCTGGTGGCCCGCCTCGGCCGCTCGCCGATACCAGTTTGCGGCTTCTGCAAAATCCGGCCGCTGCGTTTTCGCATAGTGATTGCCCAGGAGATGGGCTGCCTCGATATTGCCGGCCAAGGCGGCACGTCGCATCCCACGCCTCTCCGGCAGCGACATCCTGGTCGACGAGTGCACCGTCAATCAGCGCCAATCCCAGCCGGAACTGGGCGGAGGGCAGGCCGTTCTCTGCAGCAGCCTGATAGAGTTGAGCGGCTGCAGCCATGTCTCGTGTCACGCCGAGCCCGTGCTCGGTAAGAACCGCAAGAAGATAGGTTGCGGTCGGCAGCCCAGCATCGGCTGCGCGCCTTACCTCTTCGGCTATCCTGACCCGGTTTTCGCGTTTGCCGCGGCGCGCCAGCGACAGGGCGAAGCCAAGGCACCCTTCGGCGCAACCCGCAGAAGCCGACTTCTCGTACCAGCGGTGCGCCGCATCGGCATCGCGCATCGATTTGGGGCCGCTGGTAAGGATAAATCCAAGGATCGCCTGTGCCGTAGACGAGCCTGCCTCGGCCCCCTTGGAGGCAAAGTCGAAAGCGGCGGCGAAGTTTGGTTTGCTTGGGCAATCCGGTTTGAACAATTGCTCGGATCCGGCGCTCTGGCCGTCAGCGTCCTCGGCCACCAGTCCGGTCAGATAAAGAGCGGCGAGGAGCGCTTGCGCGTCGGCGTTCCCGTGGCTGGCTGCCCGCAGTAGCCACCGCGCGCCTTCTACGGCTCGGAGGGACACCCGAGCCTTCGAGATAGCAACGCGCGACCCGGTACTCGGCGTCGACGAATCCCCGCCCGCGAGCTCGGTGTCGGCGGTCTTGGCTTCCTCGACGGTGATGACGCCGTCATTGCCGACTTTGTCCATCGCCTTGGCGATCATCTCGCCGACAGAGGCGTCGCCATTGGCCGCGATAGTGCCGACCTGGGCGATCTCGGCTGATGACTTGACCTTCTTGGCTCGCGCCTTAATCTCCTTGACGACGGCAGCAACGGCAACATCGATGCCGCGCTTGAGGTGCATCGGGTTCATGCCTGCGGCAACGAATTTGGTGCCTTCGCGCAGGATCGACGACGCCAGCACCGTGGCGGTCGTGGTGCCGTCGCCTGCGAGATCGTTGGTTTTCGAGGCCACTTCGCGCACCATCTTGGCGCCCATGTTCTCGAACTTGTCGGCAAGCTCTATCTCCTTGGCGACGGTGACGCCGTCCTTGGTGATGCGCGGTGCACCATAGGCTTTATCGATGATGACATTGCGACCCTTGGGTCCCAGCGTTACCTTGACGGCGTTGTTGAGGATCTCGACACCGCGTAGCATGCGGTCGCGTGCATCGGTGGAGAATTTGATTTCCTTGGCTGACGTTTTTTATCCAGTTCGGCTTCGAGGGACGGCGAGTTCAGGCGGCCTTCTTCACCGCTCCGGTCTTGTCAACGATGTCCGTCTCGCTCCTGTCGATGATGCCCATGATGTCGGCTTCCTTCATGATCAGAAGGTCCTCGCCGTCGATCTTGACTTCAGTGCCCGACCATTTGCCGAACAGGATGAAGTCGCCCGCCTGGACGTCGAGCGCGATCAGCGCGCCGTTTTCGTCGCGCGCACCCGGGCCGACAGCAATGACTTCGCCTTCCTGCGGCTTTCCTTGGCGGTGTCGGGAATGATGATGCCGCCCTTGGATTTGGTGTCGCCTTCGCGCGCCGAATGACGACGCGGTCGTGGAGTGGCCGGAATTTCATGGGGACTCTTTCTGGGGGCCGGCATGATAGCGACCGCACCCGTCCTATAGGCGCTTTGGCACTCGATAGATAGGAATGCAAAAAATTGTTCACGGACCGCGTTCAATAATCCGCAGCTATGACGAGGCGGGCAAGCGCATCCGCTTCGTCGGCCATGATGGCATGTTCCAGATTTCAGTCTCGGTTGCCGCCTACGCGATGTACAAAGATCAAGCTAGGAATCGCGGCAGACGAAGCCGGCTACCTCGGCGCCTTCGATACGCCAAGCGATGCCATCCATGACGTGGCGGAAGCGTTAAAAATCCATTGCGGCGTCGGTTCGCTGGCCCTCATGCCTCCGTTGGAGCTCGCGGATCTGTGACCTGATGCCGGTCAAGCCGTTCTCGGTCTATCGCAAGCTCCCGATGAGGCTCGACCTCACAGCAGCGAGCTTGGGCCAATGAGCGGCCTGATTTCCACTGCCGGACTGTGGGGAGCGGACAAGGTGGTCTCCCTGACTGGATATGCGCCCCATCAGCATGTCCCAAGTCCCATCGAGCCTCACTTCGCTGCTCCAGCGCGGTACCCAGTCTGAAGTTCGGGCCGGTCGCACTCGCAGCGGCTGTTGCGAGGGCCGCCACGACCCGGGACGTGACAGTCGCAAGTCGCAACTTGTAGGAGGGGTCGATCCCAGTGAATGGGACCGTCTGTCGGAGGTCGTGCAGCCAAAGTTGCTGCTGCTGGGTAGGGAGCAAAAGAACCTAGAAGGCTCCCCCTCGGCACGATAGAGCCTCTGGTCCTCCGTGCCAGGGAAGCCGCCCTGAAGGGCGTTCTGGCGCGATTGTTGGAGCGTATCGGGGCTAGGGTGCCTTCCGTTTCGGTCCAACAGATGAACCAATGGATCGACACTTTTGGGGGAGATTCAGAAGGTCCACACTCAAGCGTCGATCTCGAAGCTTTTAGTGCCGCGGTAGAGAGGCGCCTCACCGCAATATCACGTGGACAGCTTACGCTCACACCTGAAGACGCCGTCGACGGTGTGCGGAGCCACTATTGGCAGCCGGTGCAAAACACACCTGAAGCCGATAATTTGCTTCGTTTGGCTGCCCTCGCGCGGGTGGAAATCGAACCCACCGAAGAACTTCTTCCCCGGAGAGACGCAGGATTGGCACGCTCGATGGCCAGCGGGCTTGTCATCGCCGACGCCGGTGGAGGGGAGTTGCGGACGCGATATAAGCTATCCCATCCAGCGCTCGCCCAACTCCTTCAAAGTGCCGTGGGCGTAACAGATGGCGGGAAAGCAGAGCGGCTCGCCGCCTCGCAAACCAGCATCCCCGTAGCCTTTCGTCTCGCCGGGGTGGGGCCCAGCGACACCGAACCCTCGGCGGCTTTGAACATCGCGATGGCCTCAGTTCCGGACGGAAGTTGGATCAATACCTGTGCAAACCTCGACGAATTGTCCGCGGTCATTACATCCTTGCTAAGACGACACCGGAGCCGGTGGACAGCGCTAGACAGGGCTCTTTCAAGTGACCCTGGGCTCTGGCGCCTAGCTGCAGCGACGAGACACGTCAGCAACTGGATTCGAGCGCTCACCGTGCTCCACGAGCGAAATTTTTCGTTATCGCTTGAGGCACTGCTGCATTTCTGCGCAAACATCCGGCAGGAGAACAGTTGCTTTCATCAATTGACGTCCAGGAGTGGACGGAGGCTCAGCTTTCGTACGCCCGCGCGGTGTTGGTTCCAGAAACTGTGACGGCCGCTGCCTGGTTTGCGGGAAAAGGACGAGAGGATATTGCAAGACCTCTGTGCGACAGACAAATCACAGATGCCGATCCACTCCGATGGTTGTCTGCAGGGATATCGCACCTATCGCACCTAGGTCGTGGTGACGATTTAACTATCTGAGCCAAATGGCGATGGCTGCGAGTTTGACAAAGCCCATGAAGTTGGCGAGAAGTTTGTCGTATCGGGTAGCGACGCGCCTGAACTGCTTGAGCTTGCAAAAGAAGCGCTCGATGCGGTTGCGCTCCTTGTAGAGATCGATGTCGTAGGGTCGCTGGACCTTGCGGTTGCGCTTGGGCGGGATGACGACCTGTGCGCCCTGTTCAATGATCCTGTCAGCGAGGTGGTCGGCGTCGTATCCCTTATCGGCGATGGCGGCATCGGCGTCGATACCGTCGATCAGGTCGTGCGCCAAGGCGATGTCGTTGCGCTGGCCGGGGGTGCCGATCAGGCGGATGGGAAGGCCGAGCGCCTCGGTGGCGGTGTGGATCTTGGTGCTCAGGCCGCCGCGAGACCGGCCCAGGCCCTTGGCATCCGCCCCCCCTTTGACCTTGCGTGCCCCGGCGGCATGCTGGTGCGCTCGCACGATCGTGCTGTCGATCATCAGCCATTCGAGATCGGCTTCGCGGGCGAGCATTTTCATCGTCCAGCACGCCCATCCCGATCCAACGATAATAGCGCCGCTTCACTGAGCGGTAGTCGCCTAGTCGCTCCGGCAGGTCGCGCCAACGGCCACCCGAACGTGCCATCCACAACAGCGCGTCGAGGAGCTTCCGATTATCAGTGCGCGGGCCGCGCTTGCCTTTGGTGCCGCCGGGCACAAAACACTTGATCCGGTCCCACTGGTCGTCCCGAAGCGCGTCGCAATTCATCGCTGATCTCCAAAAATCAGCGTTGAATCTGATTTGCTGCTCCTTGGGAATCCCAAACCCTTAAATCGTCACCACGCCCTAGTGGGACTTAGCAGTCGAGACGGAGAGGCTATCCGCTATTTACTCAAGGTGCTCGAAGCCTGTGGGTGGCTGCAAGAAGCGGTTGCCAACGCAAATACAGGTGATTTGTCAGGGGCGCTGTTCTCTCTGTCTAACCATCTGCCAGTTGGGTGCCTGCCGGCCTCGTTATTGGCGCACCTCAAAACCAGGGTCACGTCTGAGCTTCGTGAGAATTTAATGGCGGATGGTGAAGCGGGACTTAGAGCTTTGTCACTCTAGGTAGCGCCACACTGTTCTTGCCACAGTATGCAATCCTGGCTGATCTTGAATTACCCTCGGACGAACGAATTGCCGCCATGATAAAGGCGCGAGTGCGAAAGGTTGAGGTGGGTCAAGTCGGAACCCACGAGATTCAACTGTGGCTGGGAATAATGAAGCTTAGAGCGTCGGGCGAATAGGGTGAACCGTTGGGATTCCCTTTTCGACTGAAGTCTGATTCCTATGGATGCGGAGGT
>NZ_VFUX01000066.1:2500-6489 GCF_006441275.1 Mesorhizobium sp. B2-4-17
AAGTCATTCGTACAAAGAGTTTGCGGCGAGCGTGATGCTCACCGCCTGTTCTGTTTGACATCGTAAAGAGAAGATTTGTTCGAACTTCATTGGTCGCAAGACTGATGATTTGTCGCTGGAGACGCTCAATCTCCGGCATATGATGGGTTTGCCTAACCGCGCCCTCGAACCGATCTCGAGAAGCTGGTCTTTTTGTGCCAATGACATCGAACCAAATCCCGCACAGGATCTGGTTCAGGCGACGATTTCTTTGAAATCGCGCGGGTGGGCATTGGCAATGAGAACGATCAAGTGTCTTAAGGGCAATTGGTGGATGCCTTGGCATGCACAGGCGATGAAGGACGTGATACGCTGCGATAAGCTACGGGGAGGTGCGAATACCCTTTGATCCGTAGATTTCCGAATGGGGAAACCCACCTAAGGTGCTTGGAAAATCAGAGCAGCCAGAAGGTCGCAAGGCCGACTTGCTGCTGTGGTTTCCAAGTATCTGTTATAGGTAACTTATCCTGAATACATAGGGATAAAGTGGCGAACGCGGGGAACTGAAACATCTAAGTACCCGTAGGAAAGGACATCAACCGAGACTCCGGAAGTAGTGGCGAGCGAACCCGGACCAGGCCAGTGGCGATTGAGAGACAAGCGGAACCTTCTGGAAAGTAGGGCCATAGTGGGTGACAGCCCCGTACGCGTAATGCAATCAATCGTCCTCGAGTAAGGCGGGACACGTGAAATCCTGTCTGAAATTGGGGGGACCACCCTCCAAGCCTAAGTACTCGTGCATGACCGATAGCGAACTAGTACCGTGAGGGAAAGGTGAAAAGCACCCCGACAAGGGGAGTGAAAGAGTACCTGAAACCGATTGCCTACAAACAGTGGGAGCCCGCAAGGGTGACCACGTACCTTTTGTATAATGGGTCAGCGACTTAGTGTGACGAGCAAGCTTAAACCGGTAGGTGTAGGCGCAGCGAAAGCGAGTCTGAACAGGGCGTTCAGTTCGTCGCATTAGACCCGAAACCGAGTGATCTAGCCATGAGCAGGTTGAAGGTAAGGTAACACTTACTGGAGGACCGAACCCATAACTGTTGCAATAGTTCGGGATGACTTGTGGCTAGGGGTGAAAGGCCAATCAAACTCGGAAATAGCTGGTTCTCCGCGAAATCTATTTAGGTAGAGCGTCGACCGAATACCCCAGGGGGTAGAGCACTGGATGGGCTAGGGGTCCTCACCGGATTACCAAACCTAACCAAACTCCGAATACCTGGGAGTACTAGTCGGCAGACACACGGCGGGTGCTAACGTCCGTCGTGAAAAGGGAAACAACCCTGACCTACAGCTAAGGTCCCCAAGTTATGGCTAAGTGGGAAAGGATGTGAGGATCCCAAAACAACCAGGATGTTGGCTTAGAAGCAGCCATCATTTAAAGAAAGCGTAACAGCTCACTGGTCTAAATAAGGGTCTTTGCGCCGAAAATGTAACGGGGCTAAAGCCATACACCGAAGCTTAGGGTTCGTGAGCAATCACGAGCGGTAGCGGAGCGTTCTGTAAGCTGATGAAGCCATACCCGTGAGGGGTGGTGGAGGTATCAGAAGTGCGAATGCTGACATGAGTAACGTAAGGGGAGTGAGAGACTCCCCCGCCGAAAGACCAAGGGTTCCTGCTTAAAGTTAATCTGAGCAGGGTTAGCCGGCCCCTAAGACGAGGCGGAAACGCGTAGTCGATGGGAACCACGTTAATATTCGTGGGCCTGGAGGTAGTGACGGATCACACAAGTTGTCCAATCTTATCGGATTGAACGGGCAGCGGAGTGGTTCCAGGAAATAGCTCCTCCTTATAGACCGTACCCGAAACCGACACTGGTGGTCTGGTAGAGTATACCAAGGCGCTTGAGAGAACTATGCTGAAGGAACTCGGCAAATTGCACGCGTAACTTCGGAAGAAGCGTGACCCTTTTCTGCGCAAGCAGAGGAGGGTGGCACAGACCAGGGGGTAGCGACTGTTTATCAAAAACACAGGGCTCTGCGAAGCCGCAAGGCGACGTATAGGGTCTGACGCCTGCCCGGTGCTGGAAGGTTAAGAGGAGGGGTGCAAGCTCTGAATCGAAGCCCCAGTAAACGGCGGCCGTAACTATAACGGTCCTAAGGTAGCGAAATTCCTTGTCGGGTAAGTTCCGACCTGCACGAATGGCGTAACGACTTCCCCGCTGTCTCCAGCATAGACTCAGTGAAATTGAATTCCCCGTGAAGATGCGGGGTTCCTGCGGTTAGACGGAAAGACCCCGTGCACCTTTACTATAGCTTTACATTGGCATTCGTAGTGGCATGTGTAGGATAGGTGGTAGGCTTTGAAACCTGGGCGCCAGCTCAGGTGGAGCCACCCTTGAAATACCACCCTTATCACTATGGATGTCTAACCGCGGCCCGTTATCCGGGTCCGGGACAATGTATGGTGGGTAGTTTGACTGGGGCGGTCGCCTCCTAAAGAGTAACGGAGGCGCGCGATGGTGGGCTCAGAACGGTCGGAAATCGTTCGCTGAGTGCAATGGCATAAGCCTGCCTGACTGCGAGACTGACAAGTCGAGCAGAGACGAAAGTCGGTCATAGTGATCCGGTGGTCCCGCGTGGAAGGGCCATCGCTCAACGGATAAAAGGTACGCCGGGGATAACAGGCTGATGACCCCCAAGAGTCCATATCGACGGGGTTGTTTGGCACCTCGATGTCGACTCATCGCATCCTGGGGCTGGAGCAGGTCCCAAGGGTATGGCTGTTCGCCATTTAAAGCGGTACGTGAGTTGGGTTCAGAACGTCGTGAGACAGTTCGGTCCCTATCTGCCGTGGGTGTAGGAATATTGAAAGGATCTGTCCCTAGTACGAGAGGACCGGGATGGACGGATCTCTGGTGGACCTGTTGTGGCGCCAGCCGCATAGCAGGGTAGCTATATCCGGACGGGATAACCGCTGAAGGCATCTAAGCGGGAAACCCACCTTAAAACGAGTATTCCCTGAGAACCGTGGAAGACGACCACGTTGATAGGCCGGGTGTGGAAGAGCGGCAACGCTTGAAGCTTACCGGTACTAATAGTTCGATCGGCTTGATCGTTCTCATTCCTTATGCCCATCTGACATAGTCAGATGGTCTCACCAGCGCTCACGCATGAGCGGCCCCTCTGGGGCCTATGCTCCGCGAGGGCGCCGGAAAACCGGCGACGCGCAGTCGCGCTTGCGGGCTTTGCCCGAAGCAACCTGCAAAAGCATCGCCTTGGCACGGAAAGACAGGCAACGGCACAGCCGGATGGCGAGCAGGTATCTCCTACTCACTATTCCCTGCTGCCTAATCCCCTAACCCAGCTTCTCGAATAACGTGCGTTTTGCCGACCTGGTGGTTATGGCGGAGCGGCTGCACCCGATCCCATTCCGAACTCGGCCGTGAAACGCTCCAGCGCTGATGGTACTTCGTCTCAAGACGCGGGAGAGTAGGTCGCTGCCAGGTCTGCTAAACGCACGTTTGATCCGCACATCGTGCTTTCCAAAAATCAAAAATGATTTTTGGATCAATGTGTGGAAATCTTCTCTGAACATGGCCCGCCAACGGGAAACCTCGGGCCGCTAACGCGGCCCTTTCCATTGGCAAAAACCAAAAAAGGCAGTTGCAAAGCGCAATCGCCAGGCAAACGCAATCGCCCAGGCGATCGCAGACTACGCAAGCAAACGCTTGCTCAGCGTTGACGCGGGGTGGAGCAGCCCGGTAGCTCGTCAGGCTCATAACCTGAAGGTCACAGGTTCAAATCCTGTCCCCGCAACCAAATCAAAAACGGCCCGCCAGGCACCCCCAGGCGGGCCGTTTTGCTTTGCTATGCCGATGTGGCCCCCGCAACCGGATCAACGCTGGCAATCGAACCCCCAAAGCCAAATCAAACAGCCCGCATGGCATGGCACCAAGCCGGCGGCCGGTTTGATCTGGGAGCCGATGATGGTCGCCAATGAGGGGAAAG
>NZ_VFUX01000067.1:0-6265 GCF_006441275.1 Mesorhizobium sp. B2-4-17
GGAGGCTGGCCGCAACCTCGGCGTTTTTTCAGCAACGCTGGCGATCGGCGAAATCGTCGATGAGAGCGTCCTCTCCCCGTCACTATACGGGGAGAGGATGCCGGCAGGCAGGTGAGGGGCAGCGCCGGCGATTTGTCTTGTCGCGCTTTACCGCGTCGCACGCGCGGCGCGCCCATTACATCATTTCGATGATAGGCGCGATCTCGATGCTGCAGTTCGGCATGGCCAGCATCGGGCAGCCCTTGGCCTTGTCGGCGGCATCGTCGATGTCCTTGGCCTCGATGATCGAATAGCCGCCGGTCGGATTGCTGCCGCCATTGTTCTCGACCTTGCCGCCCGGCAGCACGGTCTTGGACATGCCGACCGGATTGCCGCCGTCGACCACCGCCGAGCCCAGCTTTCCGAACCAGCCATTCCAGGCGTCCATCGCGGCTTTCCGCTCGGCCTCGGTCGCAGGCATCTTGCCGGAGCCATGATATACATAGAGAAATTTCGCCATGTTCTCCTCCTTGTTCAGCGGCATCGAACCGGCATGCGGCCGTGCCGCCCCACCATCATCGGGCCAAAAAGGCAAACACGCAATTAGAATGAGAGATTGCTAATATGTAATCTGGTTGGAGACCCGGTTCTTCACCTTGCCATGGCGTGGTATTCGTCATTCGGGCGCATGTCGATCGCCGCCGCCACCCGGTTCGACATGTTGAAGAAGGCAGCCGTCGAGGCGATGTCCCAGATGTCGCGGTCGCTGAAGCCGGCCTTGCGAAGCGTGGCCCGGTCGACCTCGACGATCTTGGCCGGTTCCTCGGTCAGCTTGACGGCGAATTCGAGCATTGCCGTCTGTCTCGGCGAAAGATCGGCGGCGCGGAAATTCATCACCATCATCTCGCCGAGCGAAGGGTCGCCGGACAGCTGCCGCACCGCCGCGCCATGCGCGGTCAGGCAGTAGTAGCACTGGTTGATGGAGGAGACGGCGACCGCGATCATCTCGCGCTCCAGCTTCGACAGGCCGGAATCGCCGAGCATCAGGTCGTTGTACATGTCGGTGAAGGCGCGCAGCTTCTTGTCGTCGAAGGCATAGGCCTTCAGCACGTTGGGAACGAGCCCGAGCTTCTCCTCGCATTTGGCGAAATAGGCTTTTGTCGGCTCGCTCAGTTCCCCCGTATCGAGATCAAGCGCGGTGATTTTGCCGGTCATGGTTCGTTTCTCCTCGTCGGGCGATGCCTTGCCGCCGAATTCCAGAATTCTTGGCAAGCCGTCAAACCTTTGTCGCCAAATGGCGGTCATCTGCTACCATAGTCACAAAAGCATACGACGGGAGGCAAGAAGCGTCATGGCCAGCGTGAAATCCGCAGCTAAGTCGAAGAAGAGGGCAACGGCGGCGGCGAAGACGGAGGACAGGCCAGCCAGGCTTGCCGATTACCTGCTCGCCCGTGCGCCGGCGGAAGACATCGCCGCTTATCAAGTGGGTGACCTGGAACGCGCCGCCGACCTCGCCGGCCAGGCGGTAGCCCGTCACAAGAAAGGCGAGTGCGTCGTTGCCGTCGAGAGCGATTCCGGCGTCGCCCGCGAAGGCAGGCCGATGACGGTCATAACGGTCGTCAACGACAATATGCCGTTTCTGTTCGATTCCATCCTCGGTGAGATCACCGAGACCGCCGGCGAGCCAACCTTGGTTACCCATCCGGTCATCACGGTGCGCCATGGCAAAGGCGGGGTTGAGGAAATCCTCGGCGACGGCAATTTCGCCAAGGACGACGGCAGCCACGACCGGCTGAGCGTCATCCACGTCCATATCCCGCGGCTGACCGCGGAGGCGGCAAACGCCTTGGCCGAGCGGCTGCGCAAGATGCTTGGCCAAGTGCATGCGGCCGTCAACGACTGGAAACCGATGCTGGCCCGGCTCGATCAGGCGATCTCGGAGTTCCGCTATTCGGCTGTGCCGCTCGACAAGAAGAGCGTTGCAGAGGCGATCGCCTTCCTGGAGTGGCTGCGCGACGACAATTTCACCTTCCTTGGCATGCGCGAGTTCAAATATACCGGCGGCGAGGAAAGCGGCACGCTGGAGCGCGCCGACAAGCCCGGGCTTGGTATCCTGTCCGATCCCGACGTGCTGGTGCTCAGGCGCGGCACTGAAGCGGTGACGACAACGCCTGAGATTCGCGCCTTCCTGCACGGGCCGGAGCCGTTGATCGTCACCAAGGCCAATGCCAAGTCTTCCGTGCACCGCCGCATCTATCTCGATTACATCGGCGTCAAGACCTACACCACCAAGGGCGCGTTGTCGGGCGAACTGCGCATCGTCGGCCTGTTCACCTCGACCGCCTACACGCGCTCGGTGATGAAAATCCCGTATCTCAGGTCCAAGGCCGAAACCATTATCGCCAAATCCGGTTTCGACCGGCACGACCATTCCGGCAAGGCGCTGATCAATGTGCTGGAGAGCTATCCGCGCGACGAATTGTTCCAGGTGCCGGTGCCGATCCTAAGGAAGCACGCCGCGGCCATCCTCGGCCTGATCGAGCGGCCGCGGGTCAGGGCGCTGGTGCGCGCCGACCAGTTCGACCGCTTCGTCTCGATCCTCGTCTTCGTGCCGCGCGACCGCTACGACAGCGTGGTACGCGAGAAGGTCGGCACCTATCTCAAGACCGTGTTCGAAGGCCGGCTGTCGGCCTATTACCCGGCCTTCCCGGAAGGCGGGCTGGCGCGTGTCCACTTCATCATCGGCCGCTCCGGCGGCAAGACGCCCAAGGTCGAGCAGGCGACGATCGAAGCGGCGATCCGCGATATCGTCCGCACCTGGGAGGACGCCCTTTCCGAGGCGGCTGAGGCTAGCGGCAGCGACCCGGCGTTGAAAGCCATTGCCGCAAGGCTGCCGGAAAGCTACCGCGATTCGTTCAGCGCGGCGGTGGCGCTGGTCGATGCCGGGCGCATCGCCAGGATCAGCGCCGCCAACCCGATCGCCATCGACTATTATCGCCATGGCGAGCAGAAGCCGCACCAGGCTGCGCTGAAGATCTATCATCATGGCAGCCCGGTGGCGCTGTCGCGGCGGGTGCCGGTGCTGGAAAATATCGGTTTCCGGGTGATCAGCGAGCGTACGTTCGAGGTCGGCGACGACGCGACGGGCATGGTCTTCATCCACGACATGGAGCTGGAGAACAGCTACGGCAAGCCGATCGATCTTGCCGATGGCGGCGCGCTGTTCGAGGACGCATTCCTGTCGGTCTGGCGCGGCGACGTCGACAATGACGGCTATAACGGCCTTGCCCAGACCGCCGGCCTGTGGTCTGAAGAAATCACCATCCTGCGCGCCTATGGCCGCTATCTGCAGCAGGTCGGCATTCCGCAAAGCCAGGATTTCATCGCCGCCGCGCTTAACCGCTACCCGGAGATCGCGCGCGGTCTGCATGCGCTGTTCATCGCCCGGCTTGGGCCGACGGCGGAGACGGAAGGCGCGGTGGCGGCGAAGCACCTCAAGGCCAAGATCAAGGATGCCTTGGAAGATGTGCCCAACATCGATGATGACACCATCATCCGCCGCTATCTCAATTTGATCGAAGCCTCGCTGCGCACCAATCATTTCGTTGCCGATACGAAACAGAAGGGTCAATCGCTGGCGATCAAGCTCGACTCGCAAGCGGTCGAGGGATTGCCGGCGCCGCGACCGTGGCGCGAGATCTTCGTCTACGGCTCCGAGGTCGAGGGCCTGCATCTGCGCTTCGGCCCGGTGGCGCGTGGCGGCCTGCGCTGGTCGGACCGCGCCCAGGACTACCGCACCGAAGTGCTTGGCCTGGTCAAGGCGCAGCAGGTCAAGAATGCCGTCATCGTGCCCGTCGGCGCCAAGGGCGGCTTCTATCCCAAGAAACTGCCGATGAGCGCCGGCCGCGACGCGATCTTCGAGGCCGGCACCTCGGCCTACAAGAACTTCGTCTCCAGCCTGTTGTCGATTACGGATAATATCGGGCTGGAGGGTGTCATTCCGCCGGCTGGCGTGGTGCGCCGCGACCAGGACGACCCCTATTTCGTCGTCGCCGCCGATAAGGGCACGGCGACCTTCTCCGACACCGCCAATGCCATCAGCGAAAGCCATGGTTTCTGGCTGGACGATGCTTTCGCCAGCGGCGGCTCGGCCGGCTATGATCACAAGAAGATGGGCATCACCGCCAAGGGCGCCTGGGAAGCGGTCAAGCGGCATTTCCGCGAAATGAACCGCGACATCCAGACCTCGCCCTTCACCGTCGTCGGCGTCGGCGACATGTCCGGCGACGTGTTCGGCAACGGCATGTTGTTGTCGCCAAAAACGAGGCTGATCGCCGCCTTCGACCATCGCGACATCTTCATCGATCCAGATCCCGACATGGAGGCGTCGATGGCCGAGCGCCAGCGCATGTTCGCGCTGCCACGGTCGAGCTGGCAGGATTATGACAAGACCAAGCTGTCGGAAGGCGGCATCATCGTTTCGCGCAGCCAGAAGTCGATCACCTTGCCGGCCGCGGCTGCGGCGGCGATCGGCCTTGCCAAGACGATAGCCACGCCGGTCGAGATCATGACCGCCATCCTCAAGGCGCCGGTCGACCTGCTGTGGTTCGGCGGCATCGGCACCTATCTGCGGGCCTCGACCGAGACCAATGCCGATGTCGGCGACCGGGCCAACGACGCCATCCGCATCACCGCGCTCGACGTGCGCGCCAAGGTGATAGGCGAGGGCGCGAACCTCGGCGTCACCCAGCGGGCGCGCATCGAGTTCGGAATGAATGGCGGCCGCTGCAATTCCGATGCCATCGACAATTCCGGCGGCGTCAACTGCTCCGACGTCGAGGTCAACATCAAGATCGCCCTGGCATCCGCCATGCGCAAGGGATCGTTGACGCGTCCGGCACGCAACAAGCTGCTGGCCGAGATGACCGAGGAGGTCGGCGGGCTTGTTCTGTCCAACAATTACGAGCAGACGCTGGCGCTTTCCATTACCCGCAAGCGTGGCCTCGCCGACATCGCGCATCAGGCCCGGTTCATGTCCGCGCTCGAAGCGCGCGGCCTGCTCGACCGTGCCGTGGAAACACTGCCCTCGCCGGCGGCACTCGCCGAACGCGAAGCACGCGGCGAGCCGCTGACCAGAGCCGAACTCGGCGTGCTGCTCGCCTATGCCAAGATCGTGCTGTTCTCCGACATCGTCGCCAGCGACGTGCCGGACGACGCGCATTTCGACCGCGACCTGATGGGCTATTTCCCGGACCGGATGGCGAAGAAATGCGCGTCCGAGATCCATGGCCACAGGCTGCGCCGGGAGATCATCGCCCGTGTCGTCGCCAACGACCTCGTCAATCGCGGCGGCCCGTCCTTCGTCAACAGGCTGCAGGAGGCCACGGGCCGCACCGCCGCCGATGTGGTGCGCACCTTCGCCGTGGTGCGCGACGGCTTCGCGCTGCCGGCGCTCTATCGCGAGATCGACGCGCTCGACAACCAGATCGACGGCCAGGTGCAGCTCGATCTCTATCAGATTGTTAGCCGGCTGATCTATATGAGCGGCGGCTGGTATCTGAAGAACGATGCCGGCATGGCGCCGCTCGGCCAGCGCATCGCCGAACTGCAGGAGGCGCGCAAGGCCCTGGAGCCCAAGCTCGTTTCGCTGCTGCCGGCTTTCTCGCGCGAGCGGATCGAGGAGAAGCGGCACGGGCTGTTCAAGGCCGGTGCGCCGGAACGGCTGGCCGAACAGCTGGCATTGAGCGAAGTGGCGGAACTGATCCCGGACATCGCGCTGACGGCACGCATGGCCGGCGCCGATATCGTCGCAGCCGCCAAGGCGTTCTTCGCCGTCAGCGATGCCTTCCGCATTCCGCGTGTCGAGGACGCCGCGCGCTCGATCACGCCTTCGGATTATTACGACCAACTCGCACTGTCGCGCGCCACCGACACGATCGGCGCGGCGCGGCGCGGCATCGCGGTCGCCGCGCTCACCAGTCATGCCAAGGCGGCCGATCCGGTGGCCGCCTGGCTGGAAGCCGGCGGCGAGCGGGTGGCGCGCATCCGCGAGCGGCTGCAGGCGCTGACCGAGGGCGGCGACATCACCGTGTCGCGGCTGTCGGTGGCGTCCGGGCTGATGAGCGATCTGACGGGGATGTGACGAATTCTTGCGGAGGTGGTGCCGCCCCTCATCCGGCTGCCGCCACCTTCTCCCCGTATAGTGACGGGGAGAAGGGAACCGGCCGGGAGGCCGGCGCTCATTCTGCCACGTCGACGATTGGCGAAATCCTCGGCGACAGCGTCT
>NZ_VFUX01000068.1:0-6205 GCF_006441275.1 Mesorhizobium sp. B2-4-17
CCCCAATATCAAGCGGGCGCCGAAAAATCGGCGCAGCTTGTTCTTCTTGCGCTGGCGTTCGGAAACTCCCCCGAAAGTAAATTGTGCATCCATTCAGGGTAAAAATCAAGAAATACCGGGTGCTATATTTTCTACCCGATGACTACTCTTTTGGGTGCTGCGGTCGCGCCGTTTGGACCCCACCTGCCTCGGGGCAGACACATGTTTTCCCATGCAAGCAACGATTTCTGGCACGGCGGCAAAAACGACGATGCGATCAAGCAGTTATTGGCCAACCGTGGTGGCCTGGACATCAGCCGACCTTGCCCACAAGCTCGGCCATATCCAGCTACGGCGCGACAACGGTACCGTTTGCCTGGCTCGATCGTGTAATCTCCCCATCGAAATATCTAGAGCGGAGCGCGAGCAGTAGTTAGCCATTTCGGGTTCGAATCGGAGGGAAATTGCGGGATGTTTGGAAGCCAACGGCGAATCCGCAGCGCTAGATCCGAAGTTTTCGGAATGGGCATCGCCGACGCTGAGGACGGACGGCGCATTGGCCTATTTAGGGTTCCTCTCGATCTCTCTGGCCCAGCGGAAAAACGTCGCCCGCAAGAACGCGAAAGAATTCTGCCTCATGCGCTCACGCTTGTACTCAAGATCGGGCTCAATGACGTCGCATTGCGTGCGAAGCCAAGCTTCGAACCGGCTATTGTCATCCTGAAGTGAAGCTGTTCAAAGATCTAGTATGACTGACAAGATTTATTGACCGCCACGAATGCCCATCTCGGGAACGTCGGCGTCAACATAGTGCCAGCGCTTTTGTCTTCGCGCCCCGGCTCGGTTACCTGCGCCACATCCCGCCAGAAGCGCGAGTCTGGGCCTGAGCAAGACCTCTACGTGTCGCCTCTATTCTCGCTGACGATTCGACCAAGGGCGCGGCCGAACAGCATGCGTTCGTGGATAAATCCGAGGATGTCGACGATCCCTTCATGCCCAATGCGGAAGACTAGAAAATGCCGTGGATCTCCGACTGGACCGGGAGGATCGGGGACACGTCGCCTGCTGTGACTTATGTGGTATGCGCCAATGCTCCCGAAAGCTGTGCGTCTCCACGATACGGATTTCTGCTCGGGATCATCCGCTACATCTTCCATTGCCGCGATCAAGAGAGTTGCATACCGCTCTCTTGATCGATCGCCAAACTTCTCCTGGCTCCAATCCAGGATTTCATCGATTTGGGCTTCTGCTGGGGCTGAGAGGCGGTATTCAGCCATGCCGAGGTCAGCCTCCTTCCGTTCGGCCGGACGCACGCGCGTTCAGACGATCCAGCAATGCCTGAGAGCCATTCGGGCCGCTGACAAGAGTGAAATCGCCACTCTCGATCGCTGCGATGCCCGTTTTGGCAATCTTCTCGAGCACTGCAAGGCTGGCATGCTCAGCGGTGATGTCGTCTTCGTAACGCCTTAGCGCTTCACGGACGACTTCACTGGCGTTCTGGTGACGCCCGGACGCGACTTCCTTATCGATGAAGCCGCTCAGACGGTCTGTTAGGCTGAAATTCCTGCCGCTCATGTTTTCCTCCGGAATGTGATTTATATCAAAGTCTGATACCCGGATGCAACCATCAAGATGATATCGCCAACAAGGGCCTCGTCGCCGAACCACTGGAGAGTTTGGCGGCGGAAAACCTTGTGGACAGCGCAATCCAGTTCAAACATCAATCAAGACAGATCGACCCGAATCCCTTCATCCTATCTCCCCACCCCACTTTGCTACCTTCAGGCAACGGGCCTATTGCCCCGGGGGAAGTGGCTCACCTGAAGGACCTAGATATGGTGCGCCCCTGAGCGAAGGGGATAACCAGGGGTGGTTTCGGTGCACCTTCCGCGCCCAACAGTCCTGCGCGCCGGAGAAGCAAGTTAATAGGCAGCGCGGCCGGCATCACTCGACTCCCGGCTTTTTCTTGATCTTGGGCTTGGTATGGCCACTGACCAAAACCACGCTCCAATCTTTCGGCGCGTTCGATTCCGCCAGTTCCGCTTTCACCTGATCTTCGGTCAGGAAGTTACCTGCCATGTAGACGAAGCCGATGAAGTGGGTCCACGAGCTGTTCGCGTATCCGTGCATATCCTCGTAGAGGGCGCCGATAGCGGTCTTGGCCCCATCCTCATCCTTAGCGAACTTGACCTCGATTGCCGTCCGGATCGAGTTGATCGCGAAGTCAGGATGATAGCTTTTGGTCTGTTTAGGGGCCGCTGCCTCTCGAATTACCTCTGGAAAGGCCAGGGCCAGAATGCCATGCAGCGCGTTCTGGACGTCATGCTCCTTGCCCGGGGGCGTGTTTTGTAGCTCCAGATACCGCGGCAAGCCGCGCATGATTTTTAACGCTACGCCCCTCAGCTCAAAGGTTGTCGACGAATCCTCGAACAGCGGCGCTACCGACTCTAAGGTGCCGGCCAAGAACTCTACGACCGGGTTCTCGACCCCGAGAAACTCATCGAAATACCCTACGGCTGAATGCTGACCCGCAAATTGCCCCAAGTCCTGACGGAAGATCGTCAGGGTCTCGGGGAGATCCAGCAAATCCAGTAGGACCGTCGTCGAACGGATAGCGCGGGCCACCAGGGCCGCAAGATGTTCGCGCATCTGCTCAAGCACATCGTCTCGGCCATGGGCATGCTCCAGATTCTCGTCCGAATCCGCGTAATCCCTGAGGTGGATCAGGCAGTCCTGGATGCGATCCCGGGCGGCGATAAGCGCAGTCGTGGCTTGTTTTGAACGATTTTCCGTTTTTCTCTCCCTTCGCCCTAGTCCCAGCGGATTCTAGCGAGATCATTTACATGTCGCCCACGGAGTGTGATTTGCCCAGTTGCTTTGGGAGCGAGAGTATCTCCTGAGCAAAACCAGAGCAAAGGCGCGCAGCGAGGAACCGTCATTATCGACCACGACGCATCATTTCGGCCGCAACATCGTCCCAGAAACTCAAGGTTGGCAAAATGACGATGTGCAGGACCAACCATGTTGAATAGGTTACGTCCGGGCTCCAGAACTCGCCATCGGTCATTTTCCCGTGCGCAAGTTCATGGCGTATCGCAGGTCCGCCACGAAAATTGAACAAAAGGCCTATCTCCTCAACCAAGGCGGCAGGCATGAGTTGCAAAAGGGGCTCCCGGAAATCCCCTAGCAGACGGCTAAGCATGGCCTCTTCCTGTGTGCCATCCTGATTGATGCGATTGGTTTCTACACCCGACGAACTGAGGATGTAGCGAAGTGAGTTCTCCAGTTGCGGCAGGATTAGATGCGCGGCTTCGAGTTCGTCGCCGCCGACGAACTTGGCAGCACCGATTGCAAAGGTATACTCGTGGCGAGGTGGGACGAAGGGACTTGCCCGCATCAGCGGCAACAGCGTGTCCACAGAAACGGAATGCTCCTCCCAAAGGACCCGCCGGATAGGATGAATTCTTCCCGCAACAACAAGGCTACGGCGAATTCGGTCATGCTGATTGATCATGAACCGGACCTGATTTTCGTCTGGCGGACCGTTGAGATCGAGACCGGGTGCAATGAAGCGAGTTCGGCCTTGGCTGTCGCTCACGGTCGTTGAGAATATAGCGGCTAGGCCTCCATGGCTTGCTTTCAGAACTTGGTCGCGCAGCTTGTCAGGATCGGGTGAGTCCTCGCACATGAGCAGCTTACGAATGGCTTGCGCGAGCGGCTTGCCGCGAACGTCAGCTTCGGCCGCTTCCACAAGTTCTGTAATGTTGGTTTGATGTGAGAAGCTGGACATTTCGTCCATTATGCGAGGCTGGATCGCACTCAATCGGTCTTGCAAAGCCCGCCGTCGATCGACAGTCCCCGGGATGGGTCTTAATGCTTGAATCGCATCGTTGAGGAAATGCACTTGCACGGCGGCCGAATCTTGTCGTGCATCAGCATCCGCAGCGTATGTCTCGGCTGCTTCGACCAAACATCGATTGCTGTTTTCGCCATCCTTGGCGCTTAGGTAGGCGCGACCCGCGAGTTCCCATAGAGATCGGCGGGCCGGGTGATTACCACCAAGCTTGGCGCTTGCCGCGAGAATTTCAGCGGCCTGTGCTGTCTGGACCAACCCCCAAACTTGATTGCTTAGATTGATAGGACCAATGTGAATGAAGCCCCATCCGTCATCGGCATCTAGAGCAAGTTGCGACACGTCAGCAATGATCTTTCGCAACGGGTCGAATTCACTTCGCTTCCATCCCATTGATCCTGCAATGATTGTTGCCCGCGTCAGATACTCAGCGGCCGGCACACTAGCGGGGTTGCTTTCATCGAAGTCGAATTTGGCTTCGCCGTTCAGCACCAACGTGACGCATTCGACATATGATGCGACGGCTCGCAGACCCGAGACCGCGTCCTTCTTGTTCAGCAACCAGCAGACATCAGCGACTCTTGCTCGAAAGGCGGGGTGACCGATTTCGGGCACCAACTCTGCCAGTATCGTGATCTGATGGGATAGGAGGTCGGCCGGGATTGGCGACCTGCGTCCGTGCATGATTGCCAAAGGACGAAAGGGCTCAATTCGATCGTCTGGCACGAAATGGTAAGTTGAAATTTGCCCAAGCACCTCTAACGCCGACAAGCTGTCAGCATCCCCGGCTGCCTTGGCGGCGGCAATCGCTTCACGAATGCGACCGTAGATGTCCATACTGTCAACCACGGCCGTTGCAGCGATCGCGCTTTTAACGGCCTCGCGCTGAAATGCATCTCGAGGGACCGCAAAAGTAACGCCGGGAGTTTCTCTTTTCTCTGCGTGTTCCGCGTCAGTCATTTTGTATAGACCTTCTTAAGCCAGCGTCACCAACCGTACTAGCACACCTGTTGTGCGAAATTTTATCTTTGAGCCGTCGAAATTTCCGTAGGTCAATTGGGAAGCTTGAAAAGGCTGATCGCCAGCCGCAAGGTTAAGGTCGTCGCGCTGGACCTTCCGACTTCATGGATGATGGCCAAGGCCGATCAGGACGATTTCACCACGCGCCTGTTCGATGCGGTGAACGCCATGATCCTAGACGTTCTCGCCGCTGCCGGCAGGAAGGACTACATCGACCGTCGCCGCCGACAGGCGCAAGACATAGCCAGGGCACAGACCGAAGGCGCTACAGGGGCCGACAGGAAGACGAACGGCGCAACACTGGGATCATGGAGATGCTAGGCAATGGGCAAGGCTGGTCCAGCATCGTCGCCGCTACAGGAGCCTCTAGGAGCACGTTGGCGAGACTGGCGAAGGCGATTGCAGCCTGCCGGCTAGGTGCACCCATGCGCGCCATCCTAGTCCTGTTAGAACTGTGCCTCTGGGGTACAGTCTTTCTGGTCGTATTTCACATGGGCTGAAAGCCAGCGCATGCTATGTCGCCAGCCGGGACTAGCGAGGCGCGTGGTTCGAACCGAGACGAAAAGGCGAAGTCGCAAGCTTCGCCTTTTCTATCGACACCATTTGCAAGAAGGTCGACCGGGGGACCCGATGACGGATGTACCCCTAGGCGGGCTCAATGCCCTCATGGAGATCGTCTGCGGCCACTAAATTGAAGGTCTGCACTCAACTTGGGCGCTTTGCCGTATTGATTTTATCCACCAAGTTACGAACTGATTTCTGATGCCCAACATAGAGATCTTCAAGAAGAACCTCCAAAATATCATAAGCGTTAAATAAATCATTAACGGTAATATTCTCAGGATGACTTCCGAAATTGCCTATCCATCGTAGAGCATCAACGCGATCGGCGTTATCCTTGTCAATTGTCTTGAACGATGCGATACGAGTTCCCAGTGGAACGAATTTTCCTTTCGTATCCGTTGGGGCTATGCCAGAATTTGCCAATATTTCTTCTGCGGATTGTCTCACGTGATTCGAAGCGGCCCCTGGGTCACAGAAAAAGGCGTTAAACGACTTCTCTATACTCCTCTTTACACTCTTCGGGCATTTCGCAGGCACAGAGAAAATCCTCATGGCCTTAGAGAAGTACCTCACGTAGAATTCTTCTCTGTAATCCATGTTGAGATCGCCGTTCTCATCTTGATATTGATCCGGCGCGTAACCTCCATTACCGCAGCACGCCACCTTGTCCTTGCAGTTGACGCACTCCAACATAGCCGAAAAGGCCAAGTCGATTAGAGCATAATCTGACCTGACGGAATCGCGAGGGATTCCCATCGGCGAGAATATCTGATTCATCATGTCTGCTGG
>NZ_VFUX01000069.1:0-4474 GCF_006441275.1 Mesorhizobium sp. B2-4-17
CAGGGGCGGGTCGCTTCAACATGACCCAGTGAATCAAAAACCCCCGGCAAATGCCAGGGGTTTGTCAGCAGTCTGAGGCGGCCGAAGCCGCCTTTTTGAAAACATCGTCGTCAAAACTTATTCGGCGGGGGTCGCTTCCGCGGCCTTGGCTGCCTCGTCGGCTGCCTTCTTCTCGGCGGCTTCCTTGGCGGCCGTCTCGGCGGCCAGCGCCTGGGCAGCGGCGACCTTCTCGGCCTCGATGCGGGCCTTCTCGGCGTTCAGCGCATCGCGCTCTTCGTCATTGAGCTTGCGGGCGCGCACGCCGGTGTTTTCCGAGATACGGGCCGACTTGCCGCGACGATCGCGCAGGTAATAGAGCTTGGCGCGGCGCACCTTGCCGCGACGCACGATCTCGACGCCTTCGACCATCGGCGAGTAGACCGGGAACACGCGCTCGACGCCTTCACCATAGGAGATCTTGCGGACGGTGAAATTTTCCTGGAAGCCGGCGCCGGAGCGGGCGATGACCACCCCCTCATAGGCCTGGACGCGGGTGCGGGTGCCTTCAGTCACGCGGACCTGGACGCGCACGGTGTCGCCGGGCTGGAATTCGGGAAGCTTGCGCTTGGCTTCGATCTTGGCGGCCTGCTCGGCCTCGAGCTGACGGATGAGTTCCATCTTAAAAATCCACTTCTTGTTCTTCCGACAGTCAGAGCGTCCGACACTCGCCTTGCAGTCCCATCGACCGCTCGGCTATGTCCTTTGTCCCTGAGACATTTGTCTCCGAGACATCGGACAGGGGCGACTACACCGTCATTGTTGACGGGTCCGGCGGGTTTTCCAGCCAGTACGGGCGGGCACATACAGCTATTTCGGCGCTTTGTCACGCCCGAACGGTGTATTTTTCGCCGGCATGGCATCATCGTAATCGCGCCGTGCCGGGTTGTATACGTTCCACAAGCTTTCTAAGCAGCGGTAGCACAATTCCAAGCGGCCGCACCATGTCTCTCTTCGACGCCATCCTTCTCTTCCTCGCGGGCTTTCTGTCAGGCGCCGCCAATGCGGTCGCCGGCGGCGGCACCTTCATCACCTTTGGCGCCATGACGTTGGTCGGCCTGCCGCCGATCGTCGCCAACGCGACCTCCTCGGTCACGCAATTTCCAGGCTACGTCACCTCGACGCTGGCCTATTGGGACGACATCCGGCATTTCTGGCGCGGCGCCCTGCTGCTGTGCCTGATATCGGCGGTCGGCGCGCTGGCCGGCGCGCTGATCCTGCTGGCGCTTGACAATCCGTCGTTTCGCGTCCTGGTGCCGTGGCTGCTTCTGGGCGCAACGGCGCTGTTCGCCGCCGGACCTTGGCTGAAGCCGGCGCCGAAACCCGGCCATGAAGCGTCGGTAGGCTCATTCGCCGGTTCGCTCGCGCAATTCGCCACCGCCACCTATGGCGGCTTCTTCGGAGCCGGCATGGGCGTGATGATGCTGGCGACGCTGGGGCTGACGCAAGCCGGCGACTATCACCGGCTGAACGCGCTGAAGAACATGCTGGCCATCGTCATCGCGGCCGTCGCCATCGTCGTCTTCGTCTCGGGCGGCGTCGTCGCCTGGCCGCAGGCGATCGTCATGATTCCGGGCGGCGCGCTTGGCGGTTATGCCGGTGTGTGGATCGCCAAACGCGTGCCGCAGAACGTGGTACGCGGCTTCGTCATCGCCGTCGGCCTGTTTCTCGCTTTTTACTATTTCGGCAAGGGCTGAGCGGCAAGCAGGTCGGACCGCCTCTCCTTCGTCAGCCTCTCGGACTGTTCCCGCCGCCAGGCCGCGATCTTCTTGTGATTGCCCGAAATCAGCACTTCGGGAATCTGGCGGCCCTCGAAGTCCTGCGGGCGCGTGTAGTGCGGATGTTCGAGCAGGCCGTTCTCGAAGCTTTCCTCCTCGCCCGACACCGCGTTGCCCATCACGCCAGGCAACAGCCGCACCACGGCATCTAGCAGCACGAGCGCCGCCGGCTCGCCGCCCGACAGGATGAAATCGCCGACCGATATTTCTTCCAATGCCCGCGCCTCGATCAACCGCTGGTCGACGCCTTCGAAACGGCCGCAGACGATAACGGCGCCCGGCCCGGCGGCGAACTCGCGCACACGCGCCTGCGTCAGCGGCTTGCCGCGCGGGCTCATCAGCAGGCGCGGACGCAAATCACCCTCCGGCGAGGCATGGTCGATCGCCCTGGCCAGTACATCGGCGCGCATCACCATGCCGGCGCCGCCGCCGGCCGGCGTGTCGTCGACGGTGCGGTGCCTGTCGGTGGCGAAGTCGCGGATCTGGATCGCGTCCAGCGACCATGTTCCAGCCTCCAGCGCCCGACCGGCCAGCGACAGGCCGAGCGCGCCCGGAAACATCTCGGGATAGAGCGTCAGGACCGAGGCGGCAAAACTCACCGGTTGCCCCCGGCATCGCGCGGTCTGCGGGGCCTGCCCTTCGGGTCGAAGCCTTCCTCGCGCGGGGCGTCGCCGTCCTCGTCCTCGACCAGTCCGGCCGCCACCGGGTCGACGCGGACAAAACCCTCGGCGATCGACACCTGCGGCACGGCTGCCTGCGTGAACGGGATCAGCACGCCCTTGCGGCCGGAGAGCGTCACATCGAGGATGTCGCCGCCACCGAAATTGTGCACCGCGACCACCTTGCCGATGGCCGCACCCGTATCATCCCGGATTTCCAGTCCGATCAGGTCGGCATGGTAGAATTCGTCCTCCTCGCCGTCGTCGGGCAGCATCGAGCGGTCGACGAACAGCTCCGTGCCGGCAAGCGCCTCGGCGGCGTTGCGGTCATTGACGCCCTTGAAGCGCACCACGACGACGGTGTTGGCCGGCCTTATGTCTGTTATCTGGAAGGCACGGCCATCCCTGGCATAGAGCGGCCCATAGTCGGCCAGCGCCATCGGCTCCCCGGTGAAGGTCTTCACCCTAAGCTCACCCTTGATGCCGTGAGCGGCGCCGATGACGGCCATCTGGACAGGGTTTTGCGGTTTGCTCATGGCGCGGTCTTACCTTCGTCATCCACGGCCGAAGCAGGCGCGGAGCGGCTGCGCAGACCCGAGGATCCATTCCGTTACGGTGGCCAAAATACCCGGCAATTCAGAAGAGGCTCACCAGTCTCGTTCCAGCCAATCTCCTAGCCCCGCCGGGCCTGCATTTCAATGACGGGCTCTTCACCGCTTCCTAACCAGGCTGCCCGAAAATGACCGCGAACCGGAACAGGCGCCATGCAGGAATTTCTCATCCCGGCGAAACCCGATCTCCAGGCGGCGCGCGAAAGCTGGCTGAAGATGCTGGCGCGCGAGCGCCGGCTGTCGCCGGAAACCGTCGAAGCTTATGAGCGCGACGTCAGGCAGTTCCTGCATTTCCTCACCGGCCATCTCGGCGGGCCACCCGGCATTTCGGATATCGCCGATCTGCGCCCGGCCGACCTGCGAGGTTTCCTCGCCGCCCGCCGCAACGCCGGCGCCGGCGCCCGCACCCTCGGCCGCGGGCTGGCCGGCATCCGCTCGCTGCTGCGTTTCCTCGAACGCCGTGGCCTCGCCAATGCGGCGGGTGCCGCCGCATTGCGCGCGCCGCGCCAGCCCAAATCCCTGCCAAAACCGCTGACGGTGAGCGACGCCAAACATGTCGTGTCGGTGGAAGGCCAACTGGCGGAGGAACCCTGGATCGCCGCTCGCAATGCTGCCGTGCTGACGCTGCTCTACGGCTCCGGCCTGCGCATTTCCGAAGCACTCGGCCTCGCCGGCGCCGATCTGGCCTCGGAGGCCGACACCGTGCTGCGCATCACCGGCAAGGGCGGCAAGACGCGGCTGGTGCCGGTGCTGCCGGTCGCGCTCAAAGCCATCGCCGAATACCGCCGGCTCTGCCCTTACCATCTCGATCCGAAGGGGCTGTTGTTTCGCGGCGCGCGAGGCGGCCCGCTCAACCCGGCCATCGTCCAGCGCGAAATGGCGAAACTGCGCTCGGCGCTCAACCTGCCCGACACCGCAACGCCGCACGCGCTGCGCCATTCCTTCGCCACGCATCTGCTCGGCCGTGGCGGCGATCTGCGCACCATCCAGGAACTGCTCGGCCACGCCAGCCTGTCGACGACGCAGATCTATACCGGCGTCGACACCGCAAGGCTGCTCGAAATCTACGAATCGGCTCATCCGAGGGCATGAACGCCCGGTGGCCCGCACCGGATCGGGGCATCTTGAAACGTTCGCGATTGGTTGAAACCTTCCCAACTTCGTTATCCCTGGGCGAAGCAGGAGCGAAGCTCCGTCGCGGAGACCCTGCGATCCATGCCGTTACCTTAGCCTAGAGCGTCGGGCGAATAGGGTGAATCGTTGGGATTCCCTTTTCGACCGAAGTCTGATTCCTATGGATGCGGAGGTGCACGATGGGCAAAGCGGTTTCGCAGGATTTGAGGCTTCGACTTGTTCGCGGCATTGCCGAGGGCAAGTCGCGGCGGGCAGT
>NZ_VFUX01000007.1:0-165309 GCF_006441275.1 Mesorhizobium sp. B2-4-17
CCCCATCACCCGCGCATAAACCTCCCCGACTATTCCGCGCCGAAACACCAACACGCAGACCATGAAGATCAGCCCGGTGGCGATGGTGACCGGGAAGCCGGAGGTGGCCAGCGTGTTTTCCAGGCCGACGACGAGGCTGGCGCCGATGATCGGGCCGACCATCGTGCCGATGCCGCCGAGGAGCGTCATCAGGATCACTTCGCCCGACATTTGCCAGGTGACGTCGGTGAGCGTGGCGAACTGGAAAACGATGGCCTTGACCGCGCCGGCCAGCCCGGCCAGCGCCGCCGACATGACGAAGGCGGCGAGCTTGTAGTTGGCGACCGAATAGCCCAGCGAAATGGCGCGGTTCTCGTTTTCGCGGATCGAGCGCAGGATCATGCCGAAGGGCGAATTGACGATGCGCCAGATGGCGAAGACGCCGATCAGGAACATCGCCAGCACGAAATAGTAGATGTTCAACGGAACGTTCAGGTCGAGGAAACCAAGCAGCGTGCCGCGCGGCACGCCCTGAATGCCGTCCTCGCCCTGGGTGAAGGGCGCCTGGACGCAGAAGAAGAAGAACATCTGCGACAGGGCCAGCGTGATCATGGCGAAATAAATGCCTTGCCGGCGAATGGCGAAAAAACCCATGACGAGGCCGAGCAGGGCCGCGCCCGCCATGCCGAGCAGGATACCCGCTTCCGGCGGCCAGCCCCACACCTTGACCGCATGCGCGGTGAAGTAGGCGGCGCCGCCGAAGAAGGTGGCGTGGCCGAAGGACAGGAGCCCGGTATAGCCGAGCAGGAGGTTGAACGCGCAGGCGAACAGCGCGAAACACAGCATCTTCATCAGGAAGATCGGGTAGACGAAGAAGGGTGCCGCCAGCAGCGCCAGGATGCCGAGCCCGACCAGCGTCCATTCAAGCCATGCCGGGGTTCTGGCGGCCGTTTCGCGAAGCGTCAGGTCGGCCATGTCAGACGTCCCTTCCGCCATGTCAGGCGTCCCTTCCAAACAGGCCGGCCGGCCGCACCAGGAGCACGATGGCCATGATGATGAAGACCACCAGGTTGGAGGCTTCGGGGTAGAAGACCTTGGTCAGGCCTTCGGCGAGGCCGAGCATGTAGCCGGTGACGATCGCGCCGAGGATCGACCCCATGCCGCCGACCACGACGACAGCGAAGACGACGATGATGAGATCCGACCCCATCAGCGGGCTGACCTGATAGATCGGCGCGGCCAGAATCCCGGCCAGCCCGGCCAGGGCCGAGCCCAGGCCGTAGGTAAGCGTCAGCAGCAGCGGCACATTGACGCCGAAGGCCTGGACGAGACGCGGATTTTCGGTCGCGGCGCGCAGATAGGAGCCGAGCCTGGTCTTCTCGATCAGCGCCCAGGTTCCGAAGCAGACGATCAGCGAGGCGACCACGACCCAGCCGCGATAGTTGGGCAGGAACATGAAGCCGAGATTGGTGCCACCCGAAAGCAGCGGCGGCACGGCGTAGGGATTTCCCGACACGCCGTAATAGTAGCGGAATATGCCCTCGATCACGAGCGCGAGGCCGAAGGTGAAGAGCAGGCCGTAGAGTGGATCGGTATCGTAAAGCCGCGACAGCGCCAGGCGCTCGACCACGATGCCGAACAGGCCGACGGTCAACGGCGCAAGGACGAGCGCGGGCCAATAGCCGATGCCGAGACGCGTGAGCAGCAGATAGCCGATGAAGGCGCCGAGCATGTACTGGGCGCCATGGGCGAAATTGATGACGCGCAGCAGGCCGAAAATGACGGCCAGACCCAGGCTCAGCATGGCGTAGAACGAGCCGTTGATCAGTCCGACCAGCAACTGGCCGAGGAATGCCTGGACGGGGATGCCGAAGATCATCGTCATGGCGCTATCATACACCCAGAATTTCGTGGAGCAGCGTCATGCGGCCGGCCAGTTCGCCGACCGGAAACCCGGCCACGACCTTGCCGTGCTCCATCAGGTAGAAACGGTCGGCGACGCGACTGGCGAAGCGGAAATTCTGCTCGACCAGCAGGATCGTCATGCCCCGGCTCTTCATCGTCACCAGCAGCTCGCCGATGCGCTGCACGATCACCGGAGCCAGGCCTTCGGTCGGCTCGTCGAGAAGCAGCATCTTGACGCCGGTCCGCAGCATGCGCGCTATCGCCAGCATCTGCTGTTCGCCACCCGACAGCCTGGTGCCGGACGTGTTGCGCCGTTCCTTCAGATTGGGAAAGAGATCGAATATCTCCTCGACGCTCATGCCGCCCTCGGCGACGACCGGCGGCAGAACCAGATTCTCGTCCACGGTCAGTGTCGCGAAGATGCCGCGCTCCTCCGGCACGAAGCCGATGCCTTGATGGGCGGTGCGGTGCAGCGGCAGCCGCATCAGGTCCGCGCCATCGAACACGACCTGGCCAGTCCGCCGGCGGATCAGCCCCATGATAGCGCGCAGGGTCGTGGTCTTGCCGACGCCGTTGCGGCCCAGCAATGTGACCGTCTCGCCGCGAAACACCTCGAGATCAACGCCGTGAAGCGCGTGGCTCTCGCCATACCAGGCGTTGAGGCCGCGGACCGCGAGCAGGGGCGCGGCGCTAGTCATCGGCCGTCCCCATATAGGCGACCCGCACGCGTTCGTCGCGGCTGACTGTGACGTAGTCGCCGGCCGCCAGCACCTCGCCGCGCTGCATGACCGTTATCCAGTCACAGAGATCGGCCACGACAGTCAGATTGTGCTCGACCATCAGGATGGCACGCTCGCTCGCCACCGAACGGATGATGGCGGAAACCGTGGCCACGTCCTCATGCCCCATGCCGGCCATCGGCTCGTCCAGAAGCAGCACTTTCGGGTCGAGCGCCAGGGTGGTGGCGATTTCGAGCACGCGTTTCCTGCCATAGGAAAGATCACCGGCCAGCCTGTTCCTGGCATCGTCGAGACCGACCGAGCGCAGCAATTCGACCGCGCGTGGCGTCAACCGGTCGAGCGCCGCCAGCGAGCGCCAGAACTGCACGCCGAGCCCGGCCGGCCGCTGCAGCGCGACACGCACATTGTCGAGCACGCTGAGGTGCGGGAAGATCGCCGATATCTGGAACGAGCGCACCAGCCCCATGCGCGCGACTTTCGCCGGCGGCGTGCGGGTGATGTCGTGACCGAGCAGTTCGATCCTGCCGCTGGTCGGCGCCAGGAACTTGGTGAGCAGGTTGAAAACGGTCGTCTTGCCGGCTCCGTTGGGTCCGATCAAGGCATGGATGTTGCGGTGGCGGACATCGAGGTCGACATTCCTGACGGCGACGAAGCCGGCGAAGTCGCGTCGCAGCCCGCGGGCGGACAACACCACCCGCGGCTCATCCGTGGTCAGATCGGGCGGCACCGTGGCCGCGCCGGTCACTGGGCCGCCGTCGGGCAGCCGCTTTCCTTCTCGCTCAGGAAGGCCTCATTGCCGGGAATGGTGGCGAGATATTTGTAATAGTCCCAATCCTTGGTGCTCTCGCTGGGCGACTTGACCTGGTAGAGATACATGTCGTGCACCATGTTGCCGTCGGACTGGACCTTGCCGTTGGCGGTAAAGACGTCGTTCACCGGCATCGAATGCAATTGCTTGGCGACGGCCTCGGTCTCGTCGGTGCCGGCCTTGTCGATCGCCTTCAGGTACTGCGTCACCGCCGAATAGGTCGCGGCCTGGATCATGTTCGGCATGCGGTTGGTGCGCTTGAAAAAGCGCTGGCCGAATTCGCGGCTCTTGTCGTCGCGATCCCAATAGAAGCCCTCGGTCAGCACGACGCCTTGCGCCGCCTGCAGGCCCAGCCCATGCACCTCGGCCAGCGTGAACAAAAGGGCTGCAAGACGCTGGCCGCCCTGGACGATACCGAATTCGGCCGCCTGCTTGATGGAATTGGAGGTGTCCAGGCCGGCATTGGCCAGCCCGATGACCTTGGCGCCGGACGATTGCGCCTGCAGCAGGAAGGATGAATAGTCGGTCGAGCCGAGGGGATAACGCACCTCGCCCAGCACCTTGCCGCCGTGGCTCTCGACGAACTTGGCGGTCTGCTCCTTCAGCGAATAGCCGAACGCATAGTCGACGGTGAGGAAGAACCAGCTGTCGCCGCCCTGCTGCACCAGCGAGCCGCCGGTTCCCACCGCCTGCGAGTGGGTGTCATAGGCCCAGTGGAAACCGTAGGGCGAGCACTGCTTGCCGGTGAGATCCGTGGTCGCCGCACCGGTAACGATGTCGATCTTCTTCTTTTCCTTGGAAATCCCCTGGACGGCGAGCGCGACCGAAGAGGTGGTCAGTTCCATGATGGCGTCGACCTGTTCGGTGTCGTACCACTGCCGTGCGATGTTGGAGGCGATATCCGGCTTGTTCTGATGGTCGGCGCTGATGATCTCGATCGGCGCTCCCTGGACCTTGCCGCCGAAATCCTCGACCGCCATCTTGGCCGCTTCGACCGACCATTTGCCGCCGAAATCGGCATAGACGCCGGACTGGTCGTTGAGAATGCCGATCTTGACCTTGCCATCGGAAATTTCGGCGGCCGAGGCGGGAATTGAGGCCGCGGCAAGAAGCGCGGCGGAAACGAAATAGCATGCCTTCATAGTCGACTTCCTCCCATTACGATGAATCCGGCCGCCCCCCAAACGATCGATCATCTGCAAGCACTCTGAACATGAGGAAAATGGGGATGAACGGCAAGGGGCCGTTGCGGATTTCATTTTTCGAGCGGCCGCAAGCCTTTCCTCATGCGTGGAACGTCTTCGACTGGAAAACCTCGAACAGTTTGGCCACGCCCTTGTCGATCGCCTCGACGGCCATCGAGGCGTATCCAAAAATGAAGCCGGCGCGCGGGTCGCCCTTGGCCGCGAACAGCCGGGAGACCGGATAAATTCCGACATCATTTTTCCGGGCCGCCTCAGCGAAGCGCTCCTCCTCATCGGACCGCAGGCTGTTGAACCAGACCACGACGTGAAGGCCCGCCGATGTTCCGACGATTTCGATCTCGCTGCCGAATGTTTCCCGCATCGCGTTCAGAAAAGCGGTTCGCCTTTCGGCATTGCGTCTCCTCATCCTGCGCACATGGCGCTCATACGTGCCTGTCTCGATCATGGTCGCGAGAGCGTCCTGCTCGAAACCCGAACTGTGGCGGTCGGCAATTTGCTTGCACAGTGTGAGGGGTTCGACCAGCGGGCCGGGAACAACCATGTATCCCAGCCGGAGTGTCGGAGACAGCGTCTTGGACACCGTGCCGACATAGACGACCTTGTCCTGACCTGACAGATACAGAGGCGGGATCGGGCTGACGTCATAGCGGTACTCGCCATCATAGTCGTCCTCGATGACGTAGGCGTTTCCCAGATTGGCCCATTCGATCAAGGTCTGGCGGCGGCCGACCGACAGAACACCTCCCAGCGGGAACTGATGGCTTGGGGTCACGTAGGCAAGCGCGATCCGGGCTGGATCTGGAAGCCGCGTGGTATCCATCCCGTCATTGTCGCAGGCAAGCTCGACAGGTTTGGCGCCTATGGCGAGCATGACGTTTCGAGCCATCGCGTAGCATGGGTCCTCGACGACGACGCTGTCTCCCGGATTGACGAGCACTCTCGCACACAGGTCCAGAGCCTGCTGGGACCCGCTGACGATGATGATCCGCGCCGCCTCGCACCTTATGCCGCGCGCTCGCCAGAGGTAGCCTTCCAAGGCTTGGCGGAGTCGTGGATTGCCCGCGGGATGCTCATAAGCCAGGCGTTCGCGATAGGTCAGAAAGGCTGCGTTCAAGGCTCTCCGCCAGAGGAGTTTTGGAAAATCCGCCGATGCGATATCGCCATAGCGGAAGTCGTGTTTCAGTGGCGCCAGCCCGGCACTGGTGTGCGAAGGCAACGCCATGACACGTCTTGCGTAGTCGGAAAGCTTAGGGGTTGCCTTCGGCTCCAGCTGGAGTCGACTGACGCGGGAGGGGCCTCCGGTGGAGGCCACGGTGGCTTTCGACCCCTGCCGGACCTGGACATAGCCTTCTGAAATGAGCTGATCGAAAGCCGCGGTTACCGTCGTCCTCGACACGCCAAGCTCCTCGGCCAGCGAGCGGCTGGACGGAAGCTTCGCTCCGGCCTTGTAGATGCCGGATTGGATCTGCTCGCGCAGGGAGAGATAGATGCGGCGGGTGACGCCCGTTCCACGCGGTCGCTGTTGAAAGTGGCCCAATGAAACTCTCCCGAACTGGCTGCATATTTTGGACCAGTTGAGTGGAATGATGCGTTCAAATCAAGGAGCGTAAATGTACACCCCAACCGCCTTCACAGTGGCCGACGCGGCCGAGATTTACGACATGATGCGGCAATGTCGCCTGGCAAGTTTCATCACGGCGACATCCGACGGTCCCATGGCCACTCCGCTGCCGATGTTTCTTGACGAGAGCGAGGGAGAAAAAGGCGTTCTCTATGCGCATCTGGCGCGGGCGAACCCCCAGTGGCAAGCTGCCGTCATCGGTCTTGGATTGGCCGTTTTCATGGGTCCGGACGCTTATGTGACGCCATCCTGGTATGCATCCAAAGCTGAACATGGAAAGGTCGTGCCCACCTGGAACTACACGGCTGTCCAAGCCAGCGGACCCGTCGAGTTCTTCAGCGATACCGAGCGGCTGCGCGATGTCGTAACCCGGCTCACCGCGCTTCATGAAAGCGGCCGCCGGGCATCCTGGGCGCCGACCGACGCACCGGAAGCCTATATCAATGCCCAACTGCGCGGCATTGTCGGCATCCGCATGCCGATCGTTTCCCTGCAGGGAAAACGCAAGATGAGCCAAAATCGCCCGGAAGCCGACCGCAAGGGCGTGAAAGAGGGACTTGCCGCAAGCAGCCGGGCAACCGACCACATCGTTTCGGAGCTCATCCCGATCTCGTGAAGCTGCGCCTCCCCCTCGTCACTCATTGGCGGCTGGTCGCGGCCGCTACACCGCACGCCGGCCATCACTTTCGCCGAGGCATGGGCGGAGGCCTCGACGGCGGAACCGGTGCTGATCGTGCGGAAAAAATGCGGCGCACGGGTTTGGCTTCTCGCCGCACGCTAGCCGGAAACAGGATGCGGGGCCCGCGCCCGTATCCGCCAGCCAGCGCGGACTCAATGCGCTTCCAACTGTCGCCGGCGCCAGGCGGCGGGCGCCTCGCCTACCCGTTCGCGAAAGAAGCGCGAGAAATAGGCCGGATCGTCGAAGCCGATCTCGTAGGCGATGTCCTCGACCGTACGCACGGTGAACAGCAGCAGCCGCTTGGCCTCCAGCAGCCGCCGCTCGCTGACGGTGCGCTTGACGCCGGCACCCAGCACCGCACGGCTGGCCTTGTCGAGGAGATGCGGTGTCGTGGCGAGGCTCACGACGTAGCGGTCGACCGACCAGTTGTCGCGGAAATGCGCATCGACAAGCCGCCGCAGGCCAAAGGCCAGTGATGCATCGGAGGACGGTGGAGCGGCAATTATCGCCGGCGCGCGGCGCGCGATATGGGAGAGCGCGACCGCGATCAGCGCCGGCAAAGTCTTGTCATTGCCGGCCTGCGCTTCGGCGTATTCGGCCGCGATCATCTCCAGCACCGCCGCCAGTCTTTGCCATGCGGCATGTTGCGGCAGACTGTCGGTAAAGACCGGCCGGTCCAGCGGCAGCAGGCTTTGAGCGGCAAGGGCGGCGAGCGCATCGTCGGCGACCGAGACGACGATGGCGTCGGTGCCAGGCCCGATCGAGAAGCCATGCACGACATTGCTCGGCACGAAGCTGACGGCTGGCGCCGAAAAGTCCCAGGAGCGGTCCTCGATGCGATAGGTGCCGGAGCCACTGGTCCAGTAGGTGATCTGACCCATCTGCGGATGCTTGTGCGCCGCGACCTGGCCAAGATGAATGCTGCCGCGGGCAGGTACCGTCTCGACATGCAGGAAACCGACGTCGAGCGGCCGCGCCGGCTCGCCATAGACGAAGAAATCGGGAATGGAATTCTGGCTCATGACGCCGGAAAAAGTCCAATCGGTTTTGCCGTTCCGTCCATAACCGATCGACGCCCAAGGCGCTAGGGTTGCAATATCGAGTGGAGGAGCATCATGCGGTCAGAAGATTTTCGTGCGGACAGGGCGCGCCCGTTTACCGGGGCGGAATATCTGGAAAGCCTGCGCGACGGCCGCGAGGTCTACATCAATGGCGAACGCATCGGCGACGTCACCGCGCATCCGGCGATGCGCAATTCGGCGCGGTCGCTGGCGCGGCTCTACGATGCGCTGCATGACGCCAAGCGGCGCGACACGCTGACCTCGGTCACCGATACCGGGTCGGGCGGCTACACCCACAGATATTTCCGCGTTGCCAAATCTTCCGGCGAACTCGCCGCCCAGCAGACGGCGATCGCCGAATGGTCGCGCATGTCCTATGGCTGGATGGGCCGCACTCCCGATTACAAGGCGGCGCTGATGAACACGCTCGGCGCCAATGCCGACTGGTACGGGCCGTTCAAGGACAATGCGCTGTCCTGGCACAAGCGCGCGCAGGAAGCCGTGCCGTTCATGAACCATGCCATCGTCAATCCTCCCATCGACCGCCACAAGCCGGCCGAACAGGTGAAGGACGTCTTCGTCCACATCACCAAGGAGACGGATGCCGGCATTCTCGTTTCCGGTGCCAAGGTGGTGGCGACGTCCTCGGCCCTGACCCATTACAATTTCCTGGCGCAGAGTTCGGCGACAGTCACCGAGGATCCGTCGCTGTCGGTGATGTTCATCGTGCCGATGAACGCGCCTGGGATAAAGATGTTCTGCCGCGTCTCCTACGAGCAGACGGCCAATACGGTGGCGGCGCCCTTCGACTATCCGCTGTCGTCACGCTTCGACGAGAACGACGCGATCCTGGTGCTCGACAATGTCTTCATCCCCTGGGAGGACGTGCTGGTGCTGCGCGACGCGCAGAAGATCCTGTCGTTCCATCCGGCATCCGGCTTCATGCATGGCTATTGCTTCCAGGGCTGCACGCGCTTCGCCGTCAAGCTCGACTTCCTTGCCGGCCTGCTGGCCAAGGCGCTGCGCGCCACCGGCGGCGATGCCTTCCGCGGCAACCAGGCGGCACTTGGCGAGGTGATTGCTCTCAGGCACATGTTCTGGAGCTTTTCCAATGCCATGGCCTATAACCCGATCCCGTGCGCGAACGGCGCCGTGCTGCCCAATCTGGAAGCAGCATTGGCCTACCGTACCTTCATGTCGGAAGCCTATCCGCGCATCATCGACACGGTGCGCCGGGTGATCGCCTCCGGCCTGATCTACCTGCCGTCGTCGGTGCGCGATTTCAACAACCCAGAGATTGACAGATACCTCGCGCAATATGTGCGGGGCTCCAACGATATGGGCCATGTCGAGCGCATCAAGATCATGAAGCTGTTGTGGGACGCAACAGGGACCGAGTTTGGCGGCCGGCACGCGCTCTACGAACTCAACTACGCCGGCGCGCCGGAAGAGGTGCGGCTGCAGGTGCTGAAGGGCGCCGAACGCGGCGGCCGGCTGAAGGCGATGGAGGAACTCGTCGATACCTGCATGGCCGACTATGACGAGAATGGCTGGACTGCCGACACCTGGCTCCCGCCCCTGGCTTCGACGGCTGGATGAACTCCAATGGCCACGCAGATTTCGAAGGCCGATTTCCGCGACGCCATGGCAAGGGTCTGCGCGCCGGTCAACATCGTCACCACCGACGGGCCGGCCGGACGCGGCGGCTTCACCGCCACCGCCATGTGCAGCGTTTCCGACGAACCGCCGACGCTCCTGGTCTGCATGAACGGGCGTTCGACGCAGGCGGCCATGTTCCTTGCCAACCGGCGCTTCTGCGTCAACGTGCTGACCCATGACCACATGCATCTGGCGGGAAAGTTCGCCGGCGCGACCAGGGACATGGAGGCGCGCTATTCGGCGGCACGCTGGCAGACGCTGACGTCGGGCACACCGGCACTGTCGGACGACTGCGAGATCGAGGATGTGCATGTCGTCGGCACGCACAACGTCATGATCGGCCGCGTCATCGACGTGCGGCACGGCAGCGGCGGCTCGGCGCTGCTCTATGTCGACCGCAACTACACACAGCCGACGCGGCTGGGGAGTTTTGGGGGTGAACAACCGCTGTCGAGGCGGATGCACCATTGGCCGAAGCCCTCCCAACTTCATCATCCCTGGGCGGAGCAGCCGCGAAGCGGCGTCGCGGAGACCCTGGGATCCATGCCGCGACCTTGGTCGAGGGTACAACGGCGCAGAATTCTGCACGGTGGCGGCGTTTGGAAGTCGCGGCATGGATCCTGGGGTCTGCGCCGCGTCGCTGCGCTCCTTGCTCCGTCCTAGGATAACGAAGCGACGGAAGTTTTCGCCATTTTCCGAGGCGCCAGGAGGCATCAATGCGAGCGCCGCCCGAATGTTCAGTTCTCGCCGTCGATCAGGCTTTCCAGCAGGTCCAGAAGCTGTTCCAGCCGCTCGTGCCCGAACCGCCGTTCGATGTCGTCGTAGATGACGCGGCGCTCGGGCGACAGGGCGTCGATCAGGGCGGCGCCGGCCGGGGCGATGGTCAGGATGACGCGGCGGCCATCGCCTTCCGCCTTGTTGCGGGTGATGAATTTTCGACCCTCGAGCGCCTTGATGATGCGGGTCAGGCTGGGCGGCAGCACCGAGGCGCGGTCGGCGAGCTCCGTCGCCTCGACCGGGCCGGCTTCGCTCAGCACGCGCAGCACGCGCCATTGCTGTTCGGTCACGTCATGCGCGGCCAGCATCGGGCGAAACCGCGCCATCACCGCTTCGCGAGCATGAAGCAGCGCCATCGGCAGGGAACGACGCGTGTTTTCCGGCAGCAAGTGAAATCTCTCCAGCTGGCTCGCGAGCGGCGGCAAGCTTTGCCCAGCAGTGCTCCCCCCGCGAAGCCCGTCACCGTCATCCCGTATCGTCGGGCCATGCCCGATGCAAGACTTGACTTCGGCGGCACCCCATGTAATTAACGCGTTAACTACAGCAATGCAATAGTTCAGGGATGGAACGCGGTGCCTCACTTCTCCATCGAGTATTCGGCCAATCTCGATGCCAAGGCGGCGCCGACATCACCGTGCCGCTCGGCGGCGTCAAGCAGTCCGGCTTCGGCCGGGACAAGTCGCTGCAGCGCCGATCAGTGGCCACAACTAGTAATTTGCCGTGACGCTTAATCCACGGCCATGTCAGGACCCGAATGGAACCCGAAAACGATTTCCGGGTTAGAGCAGTTCACCGTTTCACAGAAACGGTGAACTGCTCTAACTGCTTGTTTTGACGCAATTCCGGACGGAAAACCGTTTCACACTTTTCCTGGAATTGCTCTAACCCCGCAGCCTTGTCCCCTCCGGATCGAAGAACGGCATCGGCGCCACCACCGCACGGGTCGGTTCACCGTCGATGCCGATGCTGAGTTCGGTGCCGACAGAAGTGAAGGGCAACCGCAGATGCGCGGTCGCCAGCACCTTGCCCAGCGAATAGCCATGGTCGCTGTAGGTGACCATTCCGGCGTCGTCGCCATCGGCCAGCACTCGGGCGTTCGTCGCGGCGGGCTTGTCGCCGTCGATGACCAGCCCGGTCCAGCGTTCGTCGAGGCCCTTGTCGCGGATCTTGAGCAGCGCTTCTCGGCCGATGAAATCGCCCTTGTCGAATTTTATCCAGCGGTCGAGGCCGACATGGAACGGCGTGCGGGTCTCATCCATGTCGATGCCGTGCGCCGGATAGGCCTTTTCCAAACCGAGTGTGAACATTGCCAGCACGCCGTAGGGTTTGAGGCCAAAGTCCCGGCCGGCCTTCATAAGAGCATCCCAGACCGAGACCGCCTCGTCGGCCGGTACGAACAGTTCGAAGCCGAGTTCACCGGTCACGCCGGTGCGCGAGATCAGCACCTTGGTCTCGCCTACGCGCCCGGAGGTGAACGCCCAGCGCTTGAGCCCGTCCAAATCGGCATCCGAAACCAGCGCCTTCAGGAGTTCGCGCGAGCGCGGACCCTGGATAGTCGGGAAAGCAACCGCCGCGGTGATGTCGGTGACATAGGCCCTGCGTCCTTCGGCGTGACGTTGGAGCCAGGGCAGCATCTTCAGTCGGTTGACCGAGCCGGTCACCAGCATGAAATGCTCCGGCCCCAACCGGAACACGGTGAGGTCGTCCATGATGCCGCCATCCTCGCGGCAGACAGTGGAGTAGCGCACATTGCCCGGCTTCATCGCCGCGGCATCGTTGACGATGACATGGTTGACCAGCGCCTCGGCATCCGGACCCCTGATGTCCATCTTGCCCATGGTGCTAAGATCCTGAACGCCGACATTGGCGCGGGTGTTCAGATGCTCATCGGCAATGCCGGAGTAGTATTTGGCCGAGATGAAATCGCCGCCGACACGGCCCATGGTCGCCCCCAGCGCGACGATGCTGCTGTAGAAAGGGGATCGCCGCTCGGCCAAAACTGTCTCCATCGCTTGCCGATGGAAAATACGAGCTTTTGCATTGCCGGCGGAGACGGAAACGACATGCCTTGTCGATCCCGGGGACGCAAACTTCGCGTCTGCCTGCAGTGGATCAGCTGTCCCGCATTTTGTCCGTCGCCACTCTGTCGACGGCCAGCCCGTCCGGCGCAATCACGACGCCGAATTTCTCGGCCGCCTGCCGGAGCGTGTAGTAGCCGAGCATGACGTCTTTCAGCACCTCGTCCGGATCGCGCTGACGCGGATCGCCATAGCCGCCGCCGCCGGGCGTGCCGACGCGCACGCGGTCGCCCGCTTTCAGCGCGATGTCCTGTTCCTTCGACAGATGCGGGGGCACATGTTCCTCGTGATTGCGGAACACGGTGACGCTGTTGGGCTCGCCATCCTTGCCGCCCAACGCTCCCTGCGGGCCGAAGCGGCCATGGTCCATGACGAAGGAAGCTCGCGCTTCGCCGCGCAGGATCTCCACCTCATAGGCGAGGCCGAAACCGCCGCGATGCTTGCCGGCGCCGCCCGAACCTTCGCGCAAGGCGTAGTGGCGATAGAGCACGGGAAAGGCCTGCTCCATGATCTCGACCGGCGGTGATTTCGAGATGCCGATGGTCGAGCAGCCATTGGTCAGGCCGTCATGGCCTGAATTGCCGCCATAACCACCGCCTGAAATCTGGTACATGACATAGTCGCGACCGCGCGCCGGATCGTTTCCGCCGAGCGCGAAATTGCCGCTGGAGCCGGCGGGAGCGGCCGTCACCTTGTCCGGGAGCGCCTGCACCATGGCGGCGAACACCGCCTCGGCGATGCGCTGCGAGACTTCCGCCGCGCAGCCCGAAACCGGGCGGGGATACTTCGCGTCGAGGAAGGTGCCTTCAGGCCGTTTGACGATGAGCGGCTCGAAGGCGCCGGCGCTGATCGGCACATCCGGGAAGATATGGCGCATGGCGAGATAGACGGAGGACAAGGTCGTCGCCAGCACGCTGTTCATCGGTCCGGCGCAGGGCTTCGACGAGCCAGCGAAATCGAAGGTCAGCGTGTCGCCCTTTTTCTCGACGGCGAGCGCGATGGTCAGCGGCTCGTTGACCACCCCGTCGGAATCGACAAACGCCTGGGAGCGGTAGGTGCCGTTGGGAATGGCCGCGATGTTGGCGCGCATCTGCTCGGCGGCGCGGCGGCGCAACTCGGCGATCGCTTCGACGACGGTTTCGTCACCGTAACGATCGAGGATGCCGTTGAGCCTGTCCTGACCGATCAGCAGTGCGGCGGCCTGGGCCCTGATATCGCCGATGCGCTGGTCGGCGACACGGATGTTGGAGCAGATGATGGCGTAGATCTCCGGATCGAGCACGCCCTTCTTGAACAGTTTTACCGGCGGCAGCCGCAGGCCTTCCTGTTCGACCGCGGTGGCGGAAGCCGAGAAGCCGCCGGGCACCGAACCGCCAATATCAGGCCAATGGCCGGTGTTCGACAGCCAGCAGAAGATTTTCTTGCCCCGGTAGACCGGCATGACGAAGCGCACATCCATCAGATGCGTGCCGCCGAGATAGGGATCGTTGACGATGTAGATGTCGTCCGGCTCCGGGGCCAGGCAGCGGCCATTGGCGATCATTTCGATTACCGTCCTGGTCGAATACTGCATGACGCCGACGAAGACCGGCAGGCCCTGGCTGCCCTGCGCGATCAGCGAGCCGTCGACGGCGGAATAGATGCCGTCGGAGCGGTCGTTGGCCTCGGCGATGACAGGCGAGAAGGCGGCGCGGGAAAAGGTCAGGTCCATCTCGTCGCAGACCTGCTGCAACGCTGCCTGGAGGACCGAAAGCGTGATCGCGTCGAGCTTTGCCCCTTTTAAAGCCGGCATTGTCAGGCCTCGCCGATGTCGATGATGATGTTGCCGTCGAAGTCCGAGCGGGCGCGGTCGCCGGGCTCGAGCACGGTGGTGGCGTCCATCTGTTCGAGGATCGCCGGACCTTCTATTACCGCGTCGAGCGGCAGTCTTTCGCGCGCATATACCGACGTGTCGTGCCAGCGGCCTGCATACCAGACCGGCCTGATCTCGCGCCGCGACTCGTCGAGCGTTTTTGCCCGCCCGGCCGGGTCGATCAACCGCGACAGATCGATCGCCGGGCGCACGCCGGTGACCGAGGTGTTGAGGTTGACGAGGTTGGCGCGGATCTCCGGCAGTTCGACCTTGAAACGGGCGAAATAGGCTTTTTCGAACAGCGCTTGCAGCGTCGCGCGGGTCACCGATGAAGACGGCAGCGGCACATTGATGATGTGGGTCTGGCCGACGAACTGCATGTCGGCGGAATGGGTGACGCGGATCGTTTCCGGCTTCACCGCTTCCTTGCCGATCAGTTCCTCGCCTTCGTTTCGGTGGCCTTTCAACACGGCATAGAGCTGGGCTTCATCGAGCATGGCGACGGGCTGGTTGATGGTGTTGACGAAGTCGTGGCGCAGATCGGCGACGACGCAGCCGAGCGCGTTGGTGATGCCCGGCCGCGCCGGCACCAATACCCGGGGCAGGCCGAGTTCGCGCGCCAGGGCTGTCGCATGCAGCGGCCCGGCGCCGCCGAAGGCGAACAGCGCGAAGTCGCGCGGGTCATGGCCGCGCGACACCGAGACCATGCGGATGGCGCCCGCCATCTTCATGTTGCCGAGCCTGAGCACCGCCCCGGCCGCCTCGACGCCGGACAGGCCGGTCGCCTTGCCGATCTTTTCGGCGAAGATATCCGTAACGCGCTCCGATGTGACCGGATTGTCAACGGCAAGCAGCTTCTTCGGCGCCAGCCGGCCGAGCACCAGATTGGCGTCGGTGATGGTAGGCTCCAGGCCGCCGCGCCCATAGCAGATCGGGCCGGGATTGGCGCCGGCGCTTTCCGGGCCGATCTGGATCAGCCCGGCCGCGTCGACTCGGGCGATCGAACCGCCACCGGCGCCGACCGTGTGCACGGCCACCATCGGCACGTGGATGGGCATGGCATATTCGATCTCGATCTCGTTCGACACCGCCGGCTCGGCGTTGCGGATCAGCGCCACATCGGTCGAGGTGCCGCCCATGTCGTAGGTGACAAGGTTTTCGAAGCCGGCGCGCTTGCCGGTATAGGCGGCGGCGATGACGCCGGAGGCGGGGCCCGACATGACGGTCTTGGCCGATTCACGTGTGACGAAGCGGGCCGAGATCATGCCGCCATTGCCGTTCATGATCAGGAAGTCGCGGGCATAGCCCTTGTCGGCCAATTCCTTGCGCAGGCGCTCGACATAGCGCTCGAGGATCGGCTGCACCGAAGCGTTGACCGAAGCGGTCACGCCGCGCTCGAATTCGCGTGCTTCCGACAGCAGCGCATGGCCGGTGGTGATGTAGCCGTTCGGCCAGAGCTCGGCGGCGATCTCGGCGGCGCGCCGCTCATGGGCGGGGTTGGCGTAGGAATGCAGGAAATGGATGACCAGGGATTCGCAGCCGGCGGCGACCAGCGCCTTCACCGCTTCGCGCATCCCGGCCTCGTTGAGCGGGGTGCGTATGGCGCCCGAGGCTTCGACGCGCTCGGAGACTTCGAGCCTGAGATTGCGCGGGATGATCGGCACAAATGTGCCGGTCATGCCATAGGCTTGAGGCCGCGTGCGCCGGCCCAGTTCGATGACGTCACGAAAGCCGCGCGTCGTGATCATGCCGGTCTTGGCCAGCCGGCGCTCCAGCACCGCGTTGGTGGTGGTGGTCGTGCCATGAACGATGAGGTCGATGCCGTCGACCGGGAAGCCGGTGGCGCCGAGCGCCGAAACCACGCCGAAGGCCTGATTGTCGACCGTGGTGGGCGTCTTGGCGATATGGACCTTGCCGCCGTCCCTGCCGTCGATCAGAAGCAGGTCGGTGAACGTTCCGCCAACATCGATGCCGGCGACGACGCTGCCCAGGGAATCCGACGGTTGCACCGAAAAATTCTCTTTCATTGTCGAAACCCGAAATGCTGGGACTACGGATATGTCACAGTTTGGAAAGGTGTTTTACGGCGCCATCTTGACGCAAATATCGTTTGTATACTAATAAATTCCGGACACAAGAGCTTACCGCTTTGGAGTGTGTGAGCAGCACGCCGGGACCTGAACGGTCCGGGCGCGCAGGAAAAGGTTTGGCGCCCGCGTTCCCGGCTGGGCCAGAAAGTTGGTTTTGATGAACACCACCTCCGCGTTCAACACCGCCGGCGCCCGCCCGCTGCAGTTCCCGATACCGGCCAATGTCTATGCCGAAACGGTCGTCTCGGTGAAGCACTACACCGACCGGCTGTTCTCGTTCCGCATCACCCGCCCGCAGTCGCTGCGCTTCCGCTCCGGCGAGTTCGTGATGATCGGCCTGCCCAATGCCGAAAAGCCGGTGTTCCGCGCCTATTCGGTGGCTAGCCCGGCCTGGGATGAAGAGCTGGAATTCTTTTCCATCAAGGTGCCGGATGGCCCGTTGACCTCGGAACTGCAGAATATCCAGGTCGGCGACACCGTCATCATGCGCCAGAAATCGACCGGCACGCTGGTGGTCGACGCGCTGACGCCGGCCAAGCGGCTGTTCATGATCTCGACCGGCACCGGAATCGCGCCCTTCGCCAGCCTGCTGCGCGACCCCGACACCTACGAGAAATTCGACCAGCTGATCCTGACCCACACCTGCCGCGACAATGCCGAGCTCATCTACGGTCAGGAGCTGGTGGCCGCACTCGAGAACGACCCGCTGATCGGCGAGCTGACCACCGGCCGCGTCACGCTCTACAATTCCACGACGCGCGAGGAATCGGCGCGCATGGGCCGCATCACCGCTCTGATCGGCTCGAGCAAGTTCTACTCCGACCTCGGCATCGACAAGCTCAATCCCGAGACCGACCGCATCATGATCTGCGGCTCGATGCACATGCTGAAGGACGTCAAGGAGCTGGCCGAAAGCCACGGCTTCCAGGAAGGCTCGCTCAGCCATCCCTCGACCTTCGTCGTGGAACGCGCCTTCGTCGGCTGAGGTCTGCTGGCCCCTCGATCATCGAGTTTTGACCTTCCGGTCAAAAAATCAGCTGCTTTCGCAGCCTTTTTCGGCTATCCCTCGCTTGAGGACTCGTGAAGCGCGGCTTCGCGGGCTATCTTCTTGCGTGTCGTCCAGACGTATCGAGCGGTTTGGGACAACGACACGCACCAAGACATAAGCGCATGTCGCTGAATGAAAGGGCAGGAGATGAGCAGCACAATCCGCGAAGCCGATCTGGGCGGCAAGGTCACGCCGCTGCCTGCGCGTGCCGCCGCGAACACGGCAGTGCCGCTGGAACATGGCATTGCCCGCAACCCTGGCATGAAGCTCGATCTCGGCTTCCTGGAATCGGTGCGCAGCGTCAACCGCTCGGCCTTGGAGCGGCGCGTCGCCAGCCTGACCAAGCGGCGCTCGATCAAGGCCGACAACCAGGCCGCCTGGCTGCTGCGGGCGATTGCCTGCATGGATCTGACGACGCTGAACTCCAACGACACCGAGGAGCGCGTGCGCCGGCTCTGCGCCAAGGCGATCAATCCGCTGCGCCGCGACATCGTCGAGGGTCTCGGCATTGCGGGCGAAACCATCCGTCCCGCTGCCGTCTGCGTCTACCACCCCTTTGTCGCCACCGCCGTGGATGCCGTGCGCGGCACCGGCATTCACGTTGCCGCGGTCTCCACCGCTTTCCCGCACGGCCTGGCGCCGCTCTCGACCCGGCTGCAGGAGATCGAGGCTTCGGTGCGCGACGGCGCCGATGAGATCGACGTCGTCATACCGCGCGGCCTGGTGTTCAGCGCAAAGTGGCGCGAACTCTACAACGAGATCGTGTCGATGCGCGCGGCCTGCGGCGACGCGCATCTGAAGGTCATTCTCGGTACCGGCGACCTCGCCACGCTGCGCAATGTCATGCTGGCTTCGATGGTGGCGATGATGGCGGGCGCCGATTTCATCAAGACCTCGACCGGCAAGGAAAGCGTCAACGCGACGCTGCCCGTCGGCCTCGCCATGGTGCGCGCCATCCGGGCCTATTTCGAGGAAACCGGCTATCTCATCGGCTTCAAGCCGGCCGGCGGCATCTCCACCGCCAAGGTCTCACTCGACTGGCTGGTGCTGATGAAGGAAGAGCTCGGCCGGCCGTGGCTGGAGCCGGATCTGTTCCGCTTCGGCGCGTCGAGCCTGCTGACCGACATTGAGCGGCAACTCGAGCATCATCTGACTGGACATTATTCGGCCAATCACCGCCACGCCATGGCGTGATAATAGGGTCTGGGTTTTTGAACGTGGAGTTCCTTCGCGCCCCCCTCTGTCCTGCCGGACATCTCCCCCACAGGTGGGGAGATTGGCTGTCGCGATGGCCTTCGCCAATTTTCGACGTTGAAGAAAAAGGCGCCGGAGCGGACGCTGCCGATCTCCCTCCTTGTGGGGGAGATGTCCGGCAGGACAGAGGGGGGCGCGACAGAGCGCCTGCCAAGACAATTATCTGGAGCGCCCCATGAACATCCTCGAACGCTATCACGCCATGGAATACGGCCCGGCGCCGGAGGCTCGCAACGAGGCCGATGCCTGGCTTGCCGGCCGCGATTTCAGCAAGGCCCTGTTCATCGGCGGCGACTGGAAGGCAGCAAGCGGCGGCAAGACCTTCGACACCAGCGAGCCCTCTTCCGGCAAACTGTTGGCAAAGATTTCCGATGCCAATGCCGCCGATATCGACGCGGCGGTTGCGGCCGCCACGAAGGCGTTGCCGAAATGGTCCGCGTCCTCAGGCTATGTCAGGGCCAAGGTGCTCTACGCCATCGGCCGTGCCATGCAGCGCCACCAGCGCCTGTTCGCGGTGCTGGAGACAATCGACAACGGCAAGCCGATCCGTGAAAGCCGCGACATCGACGTGCCCTTGGCGATCCGCCATTTCATCCACCATGCCGGCTGGGCGCAGGCGCTGGACAGGGATTTCCCCGGCCAAAAGGGTGTCGGTGTCGTCGGCCAGATCATCCCGTGGAATTTTCCGCTGCTGATGCTGGCCTGGAAGATCGCGCCCGCACTTGCCACGGGCTGCACGGTTGTGCTGAAACCGGCCGAGTTCACGCCGCTGACCGCGATCCTGTTCGCCGAGATCTGCGAACGGGCCGGCGTGCCGAAAGGCGTCGTCAACATCGTCCAGGGCGGTCCGGAAGCGGGCGCGGCCATCGTCAACCATCCCGGCATCCAGAAGATCGCCTTCACCGGTTCGTCCGAGGTCGGCAAGATCATCCGCAAGGCGACCGCCGGGTCGGGCAAGAAACTGTCGCTGGAGCTTGGCGGCAAATCGGCCTTCATCGTCTTCGAGGATGCCGATCTCGACAGCGCCGTCGAAGGCCTTGTCGACGGCATCTGGTTCAACCAGGGCCAGGTCTGCTGTGCCGGTTCGCGGCTGCTGGTGCAGGAAGGCATCGCCGACGCTTTCATCGCCAAGGTCAAGACACGCATGAGCCGGCTGCGCGTCGGCAGTCCGCTCGACAAGAACACCGATATCGGCCCTCTGGTCGATCTGACGCAACTCGATCGCGTCAAGGGCCTGATCGCCGAGGGCGCCAGGCAGGGTGCCGTCTGCTGGCAGCCGGATGCGGTCCTGCCCTCCTCAGGCTACTACCATCTGCCGACGCTCGCGACCGGTGTTTCGCCGGCTAATGTTCTTGCACAGGAAGAGGTGTTCGGGCCGGTCCTGGCCACGATGACCTTCCGCAACACGGAGGAAGCGATCGAGCTTGCCAACAACACCCGTTACGGGCTGGCCGCATCGGTGTGGAGCGAGAATGTCAACCTCGCCCTGCACGTCGCGTCGCAGCTGAAGGCCGGTGTCGTCTGGGTCAACGGCACCAATATGTTCGACGCCGCCTGCGGCTTCGGCGGCTATCGCGAGAGCGGCTTTGGCCGCGAGGGCGGGCGCGAGGGCATGTTCGAGTACCTCGCGGCAAGGCTGCCGCTCGGCCCGGTCATCAAGCCGGCGACGGCCTCGGCGCAGCCGGTCGAACAGGCCGAAGGTTCGGCTATCGACCGCACGGCAAAGCTGTTCATCGGCGGCAAACAGGTGCGGCCGGACGGTAATTACTCGCTCGCCGTCGCCACCGCCAAGGGCAAGCTCGCCGGCGAAGTCGGGCTCGGCAACCGCAAGGATATCCGTGACGCGGTTTCAGCCGCTCGCGGCTGCAAGGCATGGCCGGAAGCGACCGCCTACAACCGCTCGCAAGTGCTTTATTATCTGGCCGAGAACCTTTCTGGCCGCGCGGATGAATTCGCTGCCCGGCTCGTCCAGCTGACCGGCGTGCCCGCGAAGGCCGCGCGCGAGGAGGTCGATCAGTCGATCGAGCGTCTCTTCCTCTATGCCGGTCTTGCCGACAAGTTCGAGGGCCGCGTGCACCAGCCGCCGGCTCGCGCCGTCACGCTGGCGCTGCATGAGCCGGTCGGGGTGCTGGGCATCGTCGCCCCCGACGATCAGCCGCTGCTCGGCTTCATCTCGCTCGTCGCGCCGGCGCTCGCCATGGGCAACACCGTGGTCGCCGTGCCTTCCGAGCGCTACCCGCTGCTGGCCACCGACCTCTATCAGGTGATCGAGTATTCGGATGTGCCCGCCGGCGCCATCAACATCGTCACCGGCCGCAGCGCCGAGCTTGCCGCCGTGCTGGCCAAGCATGACGATGTCGACGGGCTCTGGCTGTTCGCCGACGCCGACACCTGCGCCAAGGCGGAAGCGGACTCTATCGGCAACCTCAAGCGCGTCTGGAGCGGCAATGGGCGCAGCCTGGACTGGGCCTCGGAAGAGGCCGCCGGCGACGCCCTGCTGCGCCGCGCCATCGAGGTGAAGAATGTCTGGGTGCCCTATGGCGACTGACACCGCCATGCTGGCGCAATGACGATCGGACTTGACGCCCGGACGCATGTTCTTTAACGAGAAAAAACATCTTTATCTGTGAACTGGCTACGGCACAGGCCGCACAATCGAGCCTGACTGGTCCATGACGTGTCGGCCGGCCACCGATAGAGCGGATGCATCAGGCAGGCGAGGAGAAAAGCATGGCGGATCTGGCAGGCAAGGTCGTCGTCGTCACAGCGGCGGCGCAAGGCATCGGCAAGGCAAGCGCGCTGGCCTTCGCCCAGGCTGGTGCCACGGTCTACGCCACCGACATCAATGAGGTGCTGCTGGCGGAGCTCGCCAAGACTTCCGGCATCAAGACCCGCAAGCTGGACGTTCTCAACGACGAGGCGGTCAAGTCAGCCTTCGCCGAGATCGGCCGCGTCGACGTGCTGTTCAACTGCGCCGGTTTCGTCCATTCGGGATCAATCCTGGAGATGAAGGACGCCGATCTCGATTTCGCGTTCAATCTCAACGTGCGCGCCATGATCCGGACCATCCGCGCCGTGCTGCCGGGCATGCTGGAGCGTGGTGACGGGTCGATCATCAACATGGCCTCGCTGGCGAGCTCGCAGAAGGGTGTGCCAAACCGTTTCGCCTATGGGGTTACCAAGGCTGCGGTGATCGGCCTGACCAAAGCGGTTGCCGCCGACTATGTCGGCAAGGGCATACGCTGCAACGCCATCTGCCCCGGCACGGTCGAGAGCCCGTCGCTGCAGGACCGCATGCATGCGCAAGGCGACTATGACGCCGCCCGTGCCGCCTTCATCGCGCGCCAGCCGATGGGCCGGCTCGGCACGCCGGAGGAAATAGCCGATCTCGCGGTTTATCTCGCCGGCGCCACCTATACGTCCGGGCAGGCCTATAATATCGACGGCGGCTGGTCGATCTGAACCAATCTGACTGAGGAGAGAACTGCATGAAACTGCTGCGCTATGGCGAGGTGGGGAGCGAACGTCCCGGCCTGCTCTATGCGGATGGAACGATCCGCGATCTCTCCGCCCATGTCGCCGACATTGCCGGCACGGTGCTGCATCCGGCCTCGCTGGAGATGCTGTCGAAGCTCGATCCGAAATCGCTGCCGGCGGTTTCCGGCAAGCCGCGACTCGGCGCCTGTGTGGCAGGCACCGGCAAGTTCATCTGCATCGGCCTGAACTATTCCGACCACGCCGCCGAAACCGGTGCCAAAGTACCGCCGGAGCCGATCATCTTCATGAAAGCAAGCTCGGCGATTGTGGGCCCGGACGACGACGTGCTGATCCCGCGCGGCTCGGAAAAGACCGACTGGGAAGTCGAGCTCGGCGTCGTCATCGGCAAGACAGCCAAATATGTCAGCGAAGCCGACGCGCTCGACTATGTCGCCGGCTATTGCGTCGCGCACGACGTTTCCGAGCGCGCCTTCCAGGCCGAGCGCCAGGGCCAGTGGACCAAGGGCAAGAGCTGCGACACGTTCGGCCCGACCGGCCCCTGGCTGGTGACAAAGGATGAGGTATCAGACCCGCAGAACCTCAAAATGTGGCTGACCGTCAACGGCAAGACCATGCAGGACGGCTCGACCAGAACCATGGTCTACGGCGTCAAGTATCTGGTGTCCTATCTCAGCCAGTTCATGTCGCTGCATCCCGGCGACATTATTTCGACAGGCACCCCGCCCGGCGTCGGGCTGGGCATGAAGCCGCCGGTGTTCCTGAAGGCCGGCGACGTGGTGGAACTCGGCATCGAAGGGCTCGGCCAGCAGAAGCAGACTTTCAGGGCGGACGTGTAGGGTTGATAAGTTGGCGCCGCCCCTCACCCTTACCCTCTCCCCGTGAAGAACGGGGAGAGGGGGACGCCAGCGTTGCGGCCATTCCTTCTCCCCGTCACTATACGGGGAGAAGGTGCCGGCAGGCGGATGAGGGGCAGCGCCGGCCTCTCCAGTTATTGCTTGATTGTCTTCCCATCCGCTCCAAACCGATAGGTCTTGGCCGGATCCGGCGTCGCATAGAGCGTGGCGCCCGGTTCGGCGTCGTAGACACCGAATATCCGCACCGTGATCAGGCCGGCCTTTTCGCAATCGAGATAAAGATTGGTGTCGGCGCCGAGATGCTCGGCGTGCACAACCGTTCCCTTCCAGGCGCCTGATTTCGGATCGACCGTCAGATGTTCCGGCCGCACGCCGATGGTCTTGGCCGTCTCGCCAAGGCGGGCGCCGTCGATGAAGTTCATCTTCGGCGAGCCAATGAAGCCGGCGACAAATTCATTTGCCGGCGAATTATATAGCTCCATCGGACCGCCGATCTGCTCGATCCGGCCCGCATTGAGCACCACGATCTTGTCGGCCAGCGTCATTGCTTCGACCTGATCGTGGGTGACGTAGATCATCGTCGCCTTCAGCCGGCGGTGCAGCTGCGCAATTTCCAGCCGGGTGTTGACGCGCAGGGCCGCATCGAGGTTGGACAGCGGCTCGTCGAACAGGAACAGCTTTGGCTCGCGCACCACGGCGCGGCCGATGGCGACGCGCTGGCGCTGGCCGCCGGAGAGTTCCGCCGGCCGCCGCTCGAGATAGGATTCCAGCGACAACATGGAGGAGGCGATGCCGATGCGGCGGTCGATCTCGGCGGCCGGCGTGCTCGCCTGCTTGAGCCCAAGGCCCATATTGTTCTTCACCGTCAGATGCGGATAGAGCGCATAGGTCTGGAACACCATGGCGATGCCGCGTTTCGCGGGCGGCGTGACGGAGACGTCCTCGCCATCGATCAGTACGCGGCCCGAGGTCGAATCCTCCAGGCCTGCAATGACCCGTAGCAAGGTCGACTTGCCGCAGCCGGAGGGACCGACGAAGACGACGAATTCACCATCCGTCACTTCCAGATCGATGCCTTTCAGCACCTCGACCGGCCCAAATGCCTTCTTCACATTTTCGATCTTCAGCGAGCCCACGGCAGTCCTCCAAATTCGTAAGCAGGCGCCAAGGCACCCCCCTCTGGCCTGCCGGCCATCTCCCCCTCAAGGGGGGAGATTGGCAGCTTCCAGGCCTCGCGCCGTTTTGCTGCGCTGGTCGACAGCGATCCGTATGTCAAAGCCTCACCGCCTTCCCGCTGCGCACGCTCTCGTCGGCGGCAAGGCAGACGGCGAGCGACTTGACCGCGTCGTCCATATGGCGGGTCAGGTCCAGGTCTTCGCGGATCGCTTTCAGCACGAAGGCCTGTTCGAGATCGCAAAGATCCTGGTGCCCAGGTTCGCCTGCCATCGACAACATCTCGTCCGGCTTGGCGAATTTGCCGTCCAGTCCGGTCGCCGCGCTATGCAGGCGAATGGTCGAGGTCTTGGTGTGGGTGTCGATGTCGTCGGACTTGACGCCCTCCTTCATGACGATCGAGACGCAGCCGTTCGGCGAGATGACGTCCTTCACGAAGAATGCCGTCTCGGAAATCATAGGACCCCAGCCGGCCTCGTACCAGCCGACCGACCCGTCGTCGAACAGCACCTGCAGATGGCCGTAATTGTACATCGACGGCGCGACCTCTTGCGTCAGCCGCACGCCCATGCCGCGCACCTCGACCGGTTTGGCATCGGTGATCTGCAGCATCACGTCGAGATAGTGGACGCCGCAGTCGACGATCGGCGAGGTCGTCTGCATCAATTGTTTGTGCGTCTCCCAGGTGGCGCCTGAGGATTGCTGGTTGAGGTTCATGCGGAAGACGTAAGGGCCGCCGAGCTTGCGCGCTTCGGCGATCAGCCTGATCCAGGAGGGGTGATGGCGCAGGATGTAGCCGATCACCAGTTTTTTGCCGTTGGCCTTGGCCGCCGCGACGACGCGCTCGGCGTCGGCCACCGTCGTTGCCAGCGGCTTTTCGACGAAGACATGGCAGCCGGCCTCGAACGCCTTCACCGCATAGTCGGCATGGCTGTCCGAATAGGTGGCGATGCAGGCGACGTCAGGCTTCTCGTCACGCAACACGTCATCGAAGGACCGCCTGATGCCATAGCCCGACAGCCCGTCCGGCAGCGGCACGTCGGAGCGGTTGATCAGCGCCGCGATCTCAAAGCCGGGATTGGTGTGGTAGGCGAATGCGTGGCTGCGGCCCATATTGCCGAGGCCGGCGACGACAACGCGAAGGGGTAGTTTATCGCTCACCTGACTGCTCCAGACATTCCATGTTTTCTTGATAGGGTGTCACCCCACCCGGCGCTGCGCGCCGACCTCCCCATCAAGGGGAGGTAGGGCGTCGGCGTGAAAATCCCTGCCGAAGAAGCAACTCGGAAATGAGAGCCCAGGCGGCCGAGAATGAAGCGACGACCTTCTACCTCCCCTTGATGGGGAGGTCGGCGCGCAGCGCCGGGTGGGGTGAAGCGCAGCCGTACGGACAACTGGCGGTCCCCGCTCACTTGACCGCCCCCGACGTAATGCCGCGGATCAGCTGCCGCGAGAAGATGACGTAGAGGACCAGCACCGGCAGGATCGCCAGCGACAGCGCGGCCAGGATGGCGTTCCAGTTGGTGACGAACTGGCCGAGGAAAAGCTGGGCGCCGAGCGTGACCGTCTTGGTCTCTTCCGATGGCGCCAGGATCAGGGGAAACCACAGATCGTTCCAGATCGGGATCATGGTGAAGACGGCGACGGTCGCCATCGATGGCCGCACCAGCGGCACCACCAGGCGAAAGAAGATGGTGTATTCCGACAGCCCGTCGATGCGGCCGGCATTCTTCAGATCGTCCGACACCTGCTTCATGAATTCCGACAGGATGAAGACCGCCAGCGGCAACCCTTGCGCGGTATAGACCAGGATCAGCGCCGTCAGCGTGTTGACCAGTCCGCTCGCCACCATCAATTGCAGAATGGCGACGGTGGCAAGGCGGATCGGGATCATGATGCCCAGCGCCAGGTAGAGTCCCATCAGCGTGTTGCCGCGAAAGCGGTATTCCGACAGCGCAAACGCGGCCATGGCGCCGAACAGCAGCACGAAGAACAGCGAGCCGACGGTGACGACGAAGCTGTTCTGGAAATAGTGGATGAAATCGCCCTGGCCGATCACCGTGGTGTAGCCGATCAGGTCGAAGGTTTTCGGCGTCGGCGGCGTCAGCGGCGCGCCGAAGATGCCGGCGCGCGACTTGAACGAATTCATGATGACCAGGATCACCGGAAACAACGCGATCGCCGTGTAGGTCAACAGGATCGCATGGGCGCCGATGGTGCGGGGCAGCGAACGGGTGGCGATGCTCATTGGACGGCCTCCTGACGAGCCGCAATTGCAAGGAACGGCGCCAAGGCACCCCCCTCTGTCCTGCCGGACATCTCCCCCTCAGGGGGGGAGATCAGCAGCGTCGATGTCGCTGCCTTTTTTGCAACGCTGAAAATTTGCGAAACCGGCGATGACGTCCAATCTCTCCCCTTGAGGGGGAGATGGCCGGCAGGCCAGAGGGGGGTGCCTTGGCTCGACATATCCATCCCTCAGAACTGGTAGCGACGCAGGCGCGTCTGGATGAGGAACAGATAGACGCAGACACCGCCGAGGATGATCAGGAACATGATGGTGGCGATTGTCGCGCCCATGTTGGGATCGCCGACCTGCAGCTGGAAGCCGAAAAAGGCGCGGTAGAGGAAGGTGCCGAGAATATCGGTCGAATAGTTCGGTCCGGCTAACGCCCCTTGCGCGGTGTAGATCAGGTCGAAGGCGTTGAAATTGCCGACGAAGGTCAGAATAGAGATGATGCCGATGGACGGCAGGATCAGCGGCAGCTTGATTTTCCAGAACTGCGACATACCGGTGATCCCATCGCATTCGGCGGCCTCGAGCACCTCGTCGGGGATCGACAGCAGGGCGGCGTAGATCAGCATCATCGGGATGCCGATGAACTGCCACACCGAAACCAGGCTGAGCGCGGTCAGCGCGTATTGCTCCTTGCCGAGCCACGGCGTGAACAGGCTTTTGAGGCCGACGAAATCCATGAGATGCGGCGCCACGCCCCACAGCGGCGACAGGATCAGCTTCCAGGCAAAGCCGACGATGACGAAGGACAGGATCGTCGGCACGAAGATCGCCGTGCGGTAGAAGGCCGAGAACCTGAGCCTTGGGCTGGACAGGAGGGCGGCCAGCAGCACGCCGATTGGGTTCTGCACCAGCATGTGGATGATGAAGAACCAGACATTGTTCCTCAGCGCGTTCCAGAAATTCACCGACCAGTTGGGATCGCCGAACAACGTGCGGAAATTGTCCAGCCCAACGAAGACCTGGTGCTGCTCGATATTACGGAACAGCGACAGCTGCAGCGTGCCGGCGAGCGGCAGGATCATGATCGCCGTATAGACGAGCACGGCCGGCGCCAGGAAGACGGCGATGTGCCAGCGAAACGGTCTTTTGGGTCGTATTTCCGCGGCCATGAGTTCGGTCCCCGCCGATCAAGGTCTAGAGCGGTTCGGCGTTCGATAGAATCGTTGACCCGCTCTAACTCTTTGTTCTTACGCAATCCCGGACGGAAAACCGCTACGCAATTTTCCTGGAATTGCTCTAGGCAATGCGTTCGACGGCAGCGCTGCCCCTCACCCTTACCCGCTCCCCGTAAAGGACGGGGAGAGGGGATCGCCAGCGTTGCGGCTCGTCCCTTCTCCCCGTCATTGTAGGGGGAGAAGGTGCCTGCAGGCGGATGAGGGACGGCGCCGTCGTTCGCAGTCGATGCTATCGGAAGAGGCAGGGCCGCCCAGTTGGAACGGCCCTGCTCCGTGCCTGAGATCTTATTTCGCCGGATGATACCAGCTGTCGAGGCCGTCCTGCAGCTTCTTGGCCGCGGCTTCGGGCGTATCGGTGCCGTTGATGACGTTGGCCGATTCAACCCACGTCTCGTTCTCGAGGTTCGGCGTGCCGCGCGACAGGATCTGGTAGGTCGAGCGGATGGTCGACTTGCACTTGCCGCGCCAGGAGACGAATTCCTGCGCCAGCGGATCCTGCATCTTCACCGGCGAGGAGTTCAGGCTGAAGAAGCCCGGCAGCGCGTTGGCGTAGATGGTGGCGAAATCCGGCGAGGCCACCCAGGACAGGAAGGTCTTGGCCGCGTCCGCGTGCTTGGATGCCGCATTCAGGCCCATGCCGATATCGGTGTGGTCCGAGATGTAGCAGGTGTCGCCAGCCTTCTCGACCGGCGGCGGGAAGGCGCCCATCTTGAACTGGGCCTGGGTGTTGAACAGGCCGATCTCCCACGAGCCGGCCGGGTAGATGGCGGCGCGGCCGAGCGTGAACAGGTTCTGGCTGTCCGGATAGGTCTGCGCCTCGAAGCCGTCGCCCAGATACGGCTTCCACTTGGCCAGTTCCTCGTAGGGCGCGACCCAGTCCTTGTCGGTCAGCTTCTGCGTGCCCTTGATGAGCGCCGCGCGGCCCTCCTCGCCCTTCCAGTAGTTGGGGCCGATATTCTGATAGCCCATGGTCGCGGCTTCCCAGAGGTCCTTGGTGCCCATGGCCATCGGGATGTAGGTGCCGTCGGCCTTGATCTTGTCGAGCGCGGCGAAGAACTCGTCGCGGGTCGTCGGCACCTTGATGCCGAGCTTGTCGAAGGCGTCCTTGTTGTAGATGAAGCCGTGGATCACGGATGCCATCGGTACGCAGAAGCTCGACTTGCCGTCATCCGTCTGCCAGGCCGACTTGGCGACGGGGGAGAAATTATCCATGCCGGGCAGCGAGGACAGGTCGGCGAGGTTGCCCTTCTTGAACAGTTCGAGCGACTTGTCGAACGGGCGGCAGGTGATCAGGTCGCCCGCCGAGCCGGCGGCGAGCTTGGCGCCGAGGGCGGCGTCATATTCGGTCGGCGCCGATGGCGCGAACACCACCTTGATGCCGGGGTTCTTGGCTTCGAAGGCCGGGATCAGCTTGTCCTTCCAGATGGAGAGATCGTCGCCGCGCCAGCTTTCGATGTTGAGCGTTACGTCCTCGGCGTGAGCCAACCCGGCCGAGCCGAGAATGCTGGTGCCCAGAAGCAGTGCCGTCAGTAGTTTCGTTGTCATGCTCAGTCTCCCTGTTGACCTTTTTCAGGTTCGGTTTTGATGAGAACCTAGGCTTTGGAGCCCTTGTTCCCCTCGATCGCGGAAAGGGCTGGCCGCAGCTTCTGGCCGGTCCCCTCCAGTATCTTCTGCGCTGCGTCGGCGCTGTCGGCACCGGCGGCGAGCAGAATGGCTGTCTTGACGGCGCCGCCGCTCCTTTCGAGCAGCCGGGCCGCTTCGTCCCTGTCGCGCCCGCTGACCGCGGCGACGATGCGCGTGGCGCGGTCGCGCAGCTTGATGTTGTCGGCCGTGAGGTTGACCATATAGCCGTCATGGACGTGGCCGAGATGGACGGCGGTCAAGGTCGACAGCATGTTGAGCGCGATCTTCTGCGCGGTGCCGGCGCCCATGCGCGTCGAACCGGCGATCACCTCAGGCGGCGTTTCGAGCAGGATGGCGGTTTCGGCCTGGCGAAGCAGGGCTGAAGCCCTGTTGTTGGCGATGCCGATGGTCGCCGCACCCCGGCGGGCGGCTTCCTCGATGGCCCGCACCGCGTAGGGCGTCGTGCCGCTGGCGGAAAGGGCGATCAGGCAATCACCCACGCCGATGCCGGCGTTGGCGACCGCCGTCGCGGCCTCCTCGGTATCATCCTCGGGCCCACCGGCTAATGTCCGGAAAGCTTCTTCGCCGCCGGCGACCAGGATGGCGATGCGGTCGCGCTGAATGCCGAAGGTGCCAGGCAGTTCCAAGGCGTCGGCCAGCGCCATCAGGCCCGAACTGCCGGCCGCGGCATAGGCGAGCTTGCCGCCGCCGCTCAACCGGCCAGCGATGATCTCGGCCGCCTTGGCGATGGCGGGAATGGCGTTGCGGACCGCCTTCGCGGCTTCGACCTGCGCATCCGCCAGCGAAACAAGGATGGCTTCGGGGGCCTGGATATCCAGTCCCTCGGCATTCCTGTGCAGCGCTTCGGTACGCGTTTCGGCCATCCCTGCTCCTCCAATGCAGGAAACAATACCAAAAAAATACCACTTGTCCACATGCATTAGTGGCTTCGCGGCCAGGAATTCGATGAGCCGGCGAAATACGTGGGTTTTTCAACGAGATACGCCTTAATCTTTTTGAAACGGAAATTAATCCTTGGCTATTGGTATTTTATTGGTATTATCCGCCCGGAGGAGAAATCGCGTGAATTTCGTGCTCGGTATCGATGGCGGCGGCACCAGCTGCAGGGCCGCCCTTGCAACGGCGGACGGCACCGTCGTCGGCCGCGCCAAAAGCGGCGCCGCCAACATCCGCACCGACCTCACCGGCGCCCGTTCGAACATCGTCGAGGCCGCGCGGCAGGCATTCATCGCCGCCGGCCATAATCCGGACCTGATCCCTCAGACGCCAGCCATTCTCGGTCTTGCCGGCGCCAATGTCGGCACCTACCGGCAACAGCTCGAAGCGATCCTGCCGTTCAGCACCAGCCGCGTCGAGACCGACGCGGAGATCGCGCTGGAAGGCGCTGTCGGTTCTGGCGACGGCGCGATGGCGATCCTCGGCACCGGCACCGCCTACATGGCGCGCAGGAACGGCAGATCGCGCGCCATCGGCGGCTGGGGCTTCCAGGTCGGCGACCAGGGCAGCGGCGCCCGCATCGGCCGCGACCTCCTGGAACAGACGCTGCTGGCCCATGACGGGGTGCGCGCGCGTTCGCCGCTGACCGACGCCATGATGGCCATCTTCCGCGACAATCCCGAAGACGTCGTCGAATTCACAACCAATGCCAAGCCGGGCGATTTCGGCGGCTTCGCGCCCAAGGTGTTCGAGCACGCCGAGAAAGGCGACGCCGTCGCCAACTGGATCGTCGACAAGGCGGTCGGCGACGTCGAGGCTTCGCTCGGCGCGCTCGGCCTTTCGGACGACGCGCCGCTCTGCCTGCTTGGCGGGCTGGCGCCGCTCTACGCGCCGCGCCTGTCGGCGCGCTACAAGGCGCTGCTGAGAGAGCCGCTCGATGACGCGCTGGGCGGTGCGGTGCAGATGGCGGCCCGGCTTTTCGCGGGACACGCGGAGGCGGCTCGATGAACGACGCCGCGGACCAGATCTTCGCCGCGCTGAAACAATCGTCGCAAAGCGGCGCGCCGCTCTACCTGCAGCTCAGGAAAAGCATCGAGGACGCCGTCAACCGCGGCCTGATCGGGCCGGGCGACGCGCTGCCCTCGGAGCGCGACATCGCCACCAAGGCCGACATTTCCCGCGTCACCGTGCGCAAGGCGGTGCAGGATCTGGTCAAGGGCGGCATCCTGGTCCAGCGCCATGGCTCCGGCACTTTTGTGGCGCCGCGCATGGAGCGCGTCGAGCAGTCGCTGTCGCGGCTGACCTCCTTTACCGAAGACATGGCGCGGCGCGGCATGGCGGTGCGTTCGGCATGGCTCGACCGTGGCCTTTACGCGCCCTCTCCCGACGAGATGATGGTGCTCGGCCTGTCGTCGAGCGAACTGGTGGCGCGCGTGGCGCGCCTGCGCATCGCCAACGACACGCCGCTGGCGATCGAACGCGCCTCGCTGTCGGCCAGCGTGCTGCCCGACCCGGCGGGGATAGGCTCCTCGCTCTATGCGGCACTGGAATTGACCGGCAACCGGCCGGTGCGGGCGGTGCAGCGCATCTCGGCCGCCAATCTCGGCGACGGCGACGCGCGGCTGCTGGAAGTGCCGCCCGGTATTGCCGGCCTGCATATCGAGCGTATTTCCTATCTGGCGAGCGGCAAGGTGATCGAATTCACCCGCTCCATCTACAGGGGCGACGCCTATGATTTCGTCGCCGAACTGCGGCTGACAGGGCCAAGCGAAGAGGGCCGACCATGATTTCCAACACCACACATATGCAGCGCGAGATCGAGGAGATCCCGCAAGCCGTCGCCCGCCTGCTCGACGGCTCCGGCGCGGTGCTCGCCGAAGCCGGGCGCGGGATCAGGGAACGCGACCCGCAGTTCGTCGTTACCGTGGCGCGCGGTTCGTCCGACCATGCCGCCACTTTCATGAAATATGCCGTCGAACTGACTGCGGGCCTTGCCGTCGCCTCGGTCGGCCCCTCTATCGCTTCGATCTATAGCCGCAAGCTGCGTCTCGGCGGCTCCGCATGCCTGGCGATCTCGCAGTCGGGCAAGAGCCCCGATATCGTCGCCATGGCCGAAACCGCGCGGGCCGGCGGCGCGCTGACCATTGCCGTCACCAACACCGCCGAGTCGCCGCTGGCGCGCGCCTCGGACTATGCGATCGACATCCTGGCGGGGCCCGAGCGCAGCGTCGCGGCAACCAAGACCTTCGTCAATTCCGCCGTCGCCGGTCTTGCTCTGATGGCGCATTCCACCGGCGACGAAACGCTTCTCAAGGCGCTTGCCGGCTTGCCGGACCATTTCCGCGAGGCGATCGCCTGCGACTGGATGAGCGTGTTGGCCGAAACCATCGAGAAGCAGAAATCGCTGTTCATCCTCGGCCGCGGCCCGTCCGCGGCAATGGCCAACGAGGCGGCGCTGAAATTCAAGGAGACCTGCGGCATGCATGCCGAGGCCTATAGCGCGGCCGAAGTCATGCACGGCCCGCTGGCGCTGATCGGTCCCGACTTTCCGGTGCTGGCGCTGGCCGCGCGCGATGCGTCCGAGCCATCCGTCGCCGAAGCCGCCGACGGCCTGGCGGCCAAGGGCGCGCCGGTGTTCGTCACCTCCGCGCTTGCCAAGCGCGCCACGCGCCTGCCGCATGTCGCAACCGGTCACCCGCTGACCGATCCGCTGACGCTGATCGTCTCCTTCTACGTGTTCGTCGAGGCTTTCGCCCGTCATCGCGGCCTCGATCCGGACGCGCCGCGCAACCTTCGCAAGGTGACGGAGACCGTATGAGCGACCGTTTTGCCCTGACCGGCGCCCGCATTTTCGATGGCGACGACTGGCACGAAGACGCGGCTCTTGTCGTGCGCGACGGTCTTGTCGAATCCATCCTGCGCCAGGGCGCCCTGCCCGCCGATATCCGCGCCTTCAACACCGGCGGCGGCATGCTGGTGCCGGGCTTTGTCGACATCCAGGTCAATGGCGGCGGCGGCGTCATGCTCAACGACCACCCCGATGTGGCCTCGATCGAAACCATCTGCCGGGCGCACGCGCCGTTCGGCACGACGGCGCTGTTGCCGACGCTGATCACCGACACGCCAGCAATCACCGCCGCCGCGATTGCCGCCGGCGAAGCAGCCGCGCGACAAAAAGTGCCGGGCTTCCTCGGGTTGCATCTCGAAGGGCCGCATCTGTCGATCGCCCGCAAGGGCGCGCATGATCCGGCGCTGATCCGGCCGATGACCGACGCCGATCAGGCAATACTGATCGCGGCGCGGCAGAAGCTGCCGGTGCTGCTCACCACGGTCGCGCCGGAATCCGTCGACCTGGCCCGCGTCACGGCATTGGCCGGGGCAGGCATCATCGTCAGCCTCGGCCATTCCGACACCGGTTATGCCACCGCGAAAGCCTTTGCCGAAGCCGGCGCCAGCGTGGTCACCCATCTGTTCAACGCGATGAGCCAGATCGGCAACCGCGAGCCCGGCCTGGCGGGCGCGGCGATCGACATCGACACATTGTCCGCCGGGCTGATCGCCGACGGCATTCATGTCCATCCCGCGACCATCAGGATCGCGCTCGATGCCAAGCAGGGGCCGGGCAGAATCGTGCTGGTCACCGACGCGATGGCGACGATCGGCACTGATATGACCTCGTTCACGCTCAATGGCCGGACCATCTACCGCAAGGACGGCAGCCTGCGGCTCGCCGACGGGACGCTGGCGGGCGCGGATCTCGACATGATCTCGGCCGTGCGGTTCATGCACGGCGTCGTCGGCGTCGAGCTCGCGCAAGCCTTGCGCATGGCGTCGCTCTACCCGGCGCAGGCGATCGGCCAGTCGCATCGGCTTGGCCGCCTTGCCAACGGCACGGCGGCGGATATCGTTGCTCTGTCGGACGATCTTAACATAGGAAGCGTCTGGATCGGCGGCGACAAGGTGTTCGAGGCCGGCGCTTCCCGCTGAAGGCGAGGCCATGCAGACAATCGATTGTGTCGTCGCCGGAGCAGGCGTGGTCGGGCTTGCCATCGCCAGGGCGCTCGCCTTGTCGGGCCGCGAGGTGGTGGTGGTCGAGCAGGCCGATGCGATCGGCACCGTCACCAGTTCGCGCAATTCCGAAGTCATCCATGCCGGGCTTTATTATGCGCCGGGAAACCTAAAGGCCCGACTCTGCGTCGAAGGACGCCGGCGGCTCTACGCCTACTGCGCCGAGCACAACATCGCCCATGCCCGCCCCGGCAAGCTGATCGTCGCCAACGAGCCTAGCCAGACGGAAGGGTTGCGGGCGATCCAGGACAATGCGCGGCGCTGCGGGGTGGACGATCTCGAGTTTTTGACGCGCGACGAGGCCGAAAGCCTGGAGCCGGCGCTGACATGCGCCGGCGCGCTGCTGTCGCCATCGACAGGCATTGTCGACAGCCACGCGTTGATGCTGTCACTGCGCGGCGATGCCGAAGCGGCCGGCGCATCCTTCGCCTTCCTGACCGCTGTCGCCGGAGCCACGATCGAAACCGATGGGATCCGGATCGACACGCGCGATGCCAATGGCGAGACCTTCGCCTTGAAGGCCGATGCCTTCATCAATGCCGCGGGCCTCGATGCGCAGGCCGTGGCCGGCCGGATCGACGGTTTTCCGAGGGATCTCATCCCCCGGCAGTGGCTGGCGCGCGGGAACTATTTCGCCCTTCCGGGCCGGTCACCCTTTTCGCGGCTGATCTATCCGGTTCCGGCCGAGGGTGGCCTTGGCGTCCATCTGACTCTCGATCTCGGCGGCAGTGCGCGCTTCGGACCCGACGTCGAGTGGATCGACCATGTGGATTACACGGTCGATCGGGGCCGAAGCGCCGCCTTCTACGAGGCGATCCGGCGCTATTGGCCCGCCCTTGGCGATGGCGCGCTGCAGCCGGCCTATGCCGGCATCAGGCCGAAGCTGTCGGGCCCCGGTCAACCCGCCGCCGACTTCGTGGTGCAGGGACCGTCCGATCATCGCGCGGGCCGGATCGTCAATCTGTTCGGCATAGAGAGCCCCGGCCTGACGGCAAGCCTGGCGATCGCCGACCATGTCGCCGGGCTGCTGTACCGGGAATGACAGGCGCTGTCGGGAATTGTCATCTCGAACAAACGGCATGAAACCTTTTGATTTCGAGGTCGTTGTCGGGCGTATGTCCGAGGCGAGACCCAAATCCGAACCGGCCGATGGCATCAAACCGCGCGGCGCCTTGAAGCCGGGTCGGGGAAAGCCACGACGCCAAAAGCCGCGTGACGACAAGACGCGCGAAGAGAAGCCGCGCGAAAAAGAGCCACGTGACAAGAAGGTGCCTACCGCCGAAGCGGCGTCCGAGGTTGTCGGCGTCGCCGCGCCCCCACCGCCGGATGCCGTCGAACCCGATCCGGAACTGACGCCCGAGGAGGCGGCTCAGGCGCGCAAGAAATACCTGCTAAGGCGTTTCTGGATCAGCGGGCGCGGCTATTGGGGACGGCATGGCGACAGGCTCGCCTGGCCGCTGACGATCGGGCTGCTGGTCCTGATCGGCACCAATGTCGGCTTCCAATACGGGATCAATGTCTGGAACCGCGCCATCTTCGACGCCATCGAGCAGCGCCAGGCCCGTACGGTGTACTTTCTCAGCGCCATTTTCCTGCCGCTCGTGGCCGGCAGCATCGGCCTTGTCGTCGCGCAGGTCTATCTGCGCATGACGATGCAGCGCCGCTGGCGCTCCTGGCTGACCACCTCGGTCATCGCGCGCTGGCTGGATCACGGCCGCTACTACCAGCTCAACCTCGTCAAGGGCGACCACCAGAACCCCGAGGCCCGCCTGTCGGAGGATCTGCGCGTCGCAACCGAGTCGCCCGTCGATTTCGTCGCCGGGGTCACTTCCGCCTTCCTGTCAGCCTCGACCTTCATCGTGGTGCTGTGGACGATCGGCGGGGCGCTGAGTTTTCCGCTCGGCGGCTCGACCATCACCGTGCCCGGCTTCCTCGTCATCACCGCCGTGGTTTACGCAGCGATCACCTCCACCTCGATGTTCATCATCGGCCGCAATTTCGTGCGGCTTTCGGAGGACAAGAACCAGGCCGAAGCCGAATTCCGCTATGTGCTGACGCGTGTGCGCGAGAACGGCGAGAGCATCGCCTTGCTGGGAGGCGAGGAAGAGGAGAACAGCGGCATAGACAAGACTTTCGCCGGCGTGCTGAAGCGATGGGCGCGGCTGACCGGCCAGCATATGCGCACCGCACTGGTCTCGCAGGGCTCGAGCCTGTTCGCCCCTGTCGTGCCGGTGCTGCTGTGCGCGCCAAAATTCCTCGAAGGCTCAATGTCGCTCGGGCAGGTGATGCAGGCGGCTTCCGCCTTCGCCATCGTGCAGGGCGCCTTTGGATGGCTGGTCGACAACTACCCGCGACTTGCCGACTGGAATGCCTCGGCCCACCGCATCGCCTCGCTGATGATGTCGCTCGACGGGCTCGAGCGCGCCGAGCAGAACGATAAATTGGGGCGCATCAAGCACGGCAACACCAAGGGCGATGCGATGCTCAGCCTCGACAATCTCTGCGTGACGCTCGACGATGGCACCTCGGTGGTCAAGGAAACCGAAGTGGTGGTCGAACCGGGCGAGCGGGTGCTGGTGTCCGGCGAATCCGGCTCGGGCAAGTCGACGCTGGTGCGGGCGATCGCCGGCCTGTGGCCATGGGGCAGCGGTAGCGTCAATTTCCACCCCGACCGGCGGCTGTTCATGCTGCCGCAGCGCCCCTACATCCCGACCGGTACGCTGCGCCGCGCGGTCGCCTATCCCGCCGCCGCCGACAACTGGGCGGCAAAGCAGATCAAGGCCGCCCTCGACAAGGTTGGCCTGGGCTACCTTGCCGAACGGCTCGAAGAAGAAGCCCCATGGGATCAGACCCTGTCTGGCGGTGAAAGGCAGCGGGTCGCCTTCGCGCGCCTCTTGCTGCACAGGCCCGATATCGTCGTGCTGGACGAGGCGACCTCGGCGCTGGACGAAAAGAGCCAGGACCAGATGATGAAGACGGTGATCCACGAATTGCCCGATGTCACCATCATCAGCGTGGCGCACCGCGCCGAGCTCGAAGCTTTCCACACCCGCAAGATCACCCTGGAACGGCGAAAGGATGGCGCAAAACTGGTCAGCGACATCGACCTTGCGCCGCGCAATCGCAAACGCAGCCTGTTCCAGCGTGCCTTGTGGGGTTCCGGTGCTCGGAACCACAAGCCACAGAAGTAGGTGGCGCCGTCGGAGAGCAATTCCAGGAAAGTGTGAGGCGGGTTCCGTCCAGAATTGCGTCAACCACTCCCTAGCATGCGTAGAGATCCCTATAGGCGTCGCGTAAAAGATTCTTTTGTACCTTGCCCATCGTATTGCGCGGCAATTCGTCGACGAAGATCACCCGCTTCGGGTGCTTGTATTTTGCCAGGCGCCCGGCGATGGCACCAAGGATTTCGGCCCCGATGATCCGCGACCCCGGCGTCCGGACCACGACCGCGGTGACAGCTTCGCCGAAGTCGGGATGGGCAACGCCGATGACCGCGCTTTCCGCGACCCCGTCGAGCGCGTCGATCTCGCTCTCAAGTTCCTTCGGGTAGATGTTGTAGCCGCCTGAAATGATCAGGTCCTTGCCGCGGCCGACAATGTGGACATAGCCATCGACATCGACCATGCCGAGATCGCCGGTGATGAAGAAACCGTCGGCGCGGAATTCCGCCTTGGTCTTTTCCGGCATGCGCCAGTAGCCGGAAAACACGTTCGGACCCTTCACCTCGATCATGCCGACCTCGCCCTGGGCAAGCGGCCTGGCGGTGTCGGGATCGGCTATACGAAGCGCGATGCCAGGCAAGGGGAAGCCGACCGTGCCGGCGCGCCGTTCGCCGTCGTAAGGGTTGGAGGTGTTCATGTTGGTCTCGGTCATGCCGTAACGCTCGAGGATGGCGTGGCCGGTGCGCTCGCGCCAGGCCCTGTGCGTCTCGGCAAGCAGCGGCGCCGAGCCGGACACGAACAGGCGGATATTCTTCGCTGCCTGGCGGTCCAGCCGGTCCTGCTGCAGCAGCCTGGTGTAGAAGGTCGGCACGCCCATCAGCGCCGTGGCGCGCGGCAGCAGCGAGACGATGCGGGCCGGATCGAATTTCTGTTCGAACAGCATCGAGGCGCCGGCCATCAGGATGACGTTGGTGGCGACGAACAGGCCGTGGGTATGGAAGATCGGCAGCGCGTGGATCAGCACATCGCCTGATGTGAACCGCCATTGCTCGACCAGCACCCGTGCGTTCGAGGCGAGATTCCCGTGGCTGAGCATGGCGCCTTTCGAACGGCCGGTCGTTCCGGATGTGTAGAGGATCGCCGCGAGATCGTCCTTGCCGCGCTCGACGTCATGGAAATCGGTCGATTGCCGCGATGCCTGGTCCGTTAGCGATCCCTGGCCGTTGCGGTCGAGCGTGACGACGACGGCACCGGATGGCTCGACCATGCGCGCGATGTCAGCCGATTTCGCCGGATCGCAGACAATGACCCGCGGCGTGGCATCCTCGAAGAAATAGCCGAGCTCGGTCAGCGTATAGGCGGTGTTGAGCGGCAGGAAGACGGCACCGGCGCGCACACAGGCGAGGTAGAGCAGCACCGCCTCCGGGCTCTTCTCGACCTGCACGGCGACCCGGTCGCCGGGCTCGACATCCAGTTGCAGGAGCGCATGCGCGAGCTGTGTCGACCGCGCCAGCATGTCGCCATAGGTCAGCGATCGCCCATCGTCCGTTTCCATCAACAAACGATCGGGCGCCGGCATCCGGGACCGGAACGCATCGAACAGATGATTGCTCATGACGTCTTCCTGCAGCGAGGGCAATGGCGCCTGGCATCCCCATGGGAAGGCATGCGCCGACGGCAAAGAGTTCGCGTTTCCCGGCCACGCCGTCAAGACCGCAAACGCGGGTCCAGCAAACTGGATCTGCGGCAAAGATCGCGGGCGATGAGCAGTGAGACGCTGAAAGAACCCGGCCGTTACCGTCGGGTGCTTTGGGTCGGGGTGGCGGCCTTTGAACCCCCGGCTTGCTTGAAGCGTTCCATGCACAGGGCCGTGGTCAGCTGGTAATGATCGATCAGGAGCTGAACGGCACCGTCGGCATTGCCGTCCAGTGCGTATTCGGCTATCAGCCGGTGTTCGGCGAAGTCGTCGCGCTGAACGCTCTCGCCATCATTGGCCATTTGCCGATAGCGGTAGGCGTGATCGGAAAGCTGATCGCAGAAGCTCACCAGCCAGTGCGACCGGCAGGCCGAGATCAGCACCCGATGGAAGGTTCGGTGCAACTTCTCCCAATCCGGATCGAGCGAGGAGAGATCCTGCGGCGAAAGACGCGACGCCCGCCCCAGGCGATGCAGCGCCAGCACCAGCTGCTCTTCCCATTCGGTGGTGCGATGGGCAATGGATTCACGAAGCGCCCGTTCCTCGAGCCAGCAGCGGGTGCGCGTCAGCTCCTCGAGCTCCGCTGCGCTGATCGGCATGATGAAGAAACCGCGCTGGTCATGGCGGCCGAGCAGCCCCTCGGAGGCAAGGCGATTTAGGGCCTCACGGACCGGAGAGGCACCGGCACCATATTTGGAAACAACCCACTCGACCCGTAGCTTGCTTTCGGTTTCCAGGTTGCCGGCGAGAAGATCGTCACGAAGTTGATGATAGACCGTGCTGGCAAGCGTGCTCTTGGATCCTGTGCTGTCGTCGTGCAGATTGGCAGCGCCGTATGTCAAAAGCGACTCCCTGTCCCCCAACTCTTGTCTTGGGCAATTCGAGTCCGAAAAACATTTCCCCTTCCGTACATGTACCACATAGCGCCGGCCTCTGGGCGCTCAAGCAGAGGATGGCGCCATTGTACTTAAGAACGAAGAAATATGCCCCCGACCGCCGCTGATCACGCGAATTTGTGCGGCTCTGCAACCAGTATGCACGCGGAATCATCTGTTGCTTGTGTGCCCATGCGATCATCTTTTCTGCCGCGCGCAAAGGACATCGACAATGTAGCCGAATCCGGCCTCCCGTCCGGCCCAGTGATTCGGCAGCAGGCCCTCGACCCATCGTGCCCCGCGCGCGAGCCCTTGGCGCCGGTTCCGCGTCTGATGGAACGCGTCAACCCGTTCGAAGCCTTGTTGCCGCGCAATTCCGGACGGAAAACCGCCATGCATTTTTCCTGGAATTGCCTTCGCCGGCCTGCCGGAATGGAAACGGCGCAACCCGTGACGTGTCAGCCGGCGGCTTTGTCGGCCGCTGTCCTGATCGCCTCGATGTTGGCGCGATAGGCTTCGACGCTGCCGCCCTTGAAGACGGCGGCGCCAGCGACCAGCACATCGGCGCCGGCGGCGGTGACCAAGGGAGCCGTTTCGGCTGAAACGCCGCCGTCGATCTCGATGCGGATCGGTCGGTCGCCGATCAGCGCCTTGACCCGTCTCACCTTCTCGACGATCCCTGGGATGAAGGCCTGGCCGCCGAAGCCCGGATTGACGGTCATGATCAGGATCAGGTCGAGCCGGTCGAGTACATATTCGACAGCACTTTCCGGCGTTGCCGGATTGAGCGACACACCGGCCTTCTTGCCGAGATTCCTGATGGTCTGCAGGGAGCGGTCGAGATGCGGCCCGGCCTCGGCATGCACCGTCATGCCGTCACAGCCGGCCTCGGCGAAGGCGGCGAGATAGGGATCGGCCGGCGCGATCATCAGGTGGCAGTCGAAGAAGGCCTTGGTGCGGTTGCGGATCGCCTTGATCACCGGCGGGCCGAAGGTGATGTTGGGGACAAAATGGCCGTCCATGACATCGAGATGGATCCAGTCGGCGCCGGCCGCCGCCACGGCCTCGACCTCGTCACCGAGCTTGGAGAAATCCGATGCCAGCACCGAGGGTGCGATCAGGGTTTTTTTGCTCATCTCGCGGCCTTTCCGGGCGCCCTTTTCATCCGGTCGCTCCGAAACGACTGCCTAAAGCGCTCCAGGTGACTTGTCGAGGGCGCAAGCACAGCAGGCCACAGGCCAGAGGGCGGTCTTGCAGCCATTTTTCGCACCCATGGGTCATAAGGAAAGAAACCCGCCAGATTGCTCGGGCGGGTTTCTGGTCTGTGCCGCGCAGCGGTTACTGCTGCTGGAGTTTCAGGATCCTGTTTGGAGCAGGATCCTGTTGCTGGTCGGTCTGCAGGCCGCGCCTCGGCAGGACCTGCTGCAGCAGGAGGCCCGGGTTGAGCTCCAGGGGAGCCTGCTCACGTATGGGCCGGCAGTTCGGATACCGCCCGATAGCGCCTTCCGGGCAACGCCGCCTGATGATCGGCTGGCACTGGCCATTGATCATCTGCGAGCCCGGGGCGCATTCCACCTGCTGCCTGCGGCATGCGCCATTGATCACCTCGCTCCCGCGCGGACAGACACACTCGCCGCGCTTGTTGTGGACCTGGCCGCGTATATCGCACTGCTCCAGTTGCGGCTGCTTGCGCCGGCAGGCATTGCCTTGCACCTCGGTACCCCGCGGGCAGACGCAATTGCCGTCGGCGTCGTGGACCTGGCCACGGATGCTGCACTGGTCGGGCTCCGGCCGAACGGGGCGGCAGGCTCCGTTGTGCAGCTCGGTCCCTTGCGGACAAACGCAATCGCCATTGGCATTGCGTGTCTGGCCGGGGATGCGGCACTGCTGCGGCTTCGGCCGGACCGGACGGCAGCCGCCGCTACGCACCTCGGTTCCTTGCGGACAGATGCAATCGCCATCGGCGTCGTGGATCTGACCACGGATGGTGCATTGCTCAGGCCTCGGCCTGTCGCGGACGCAGGCATTGGCCTTTCTGTCGAGATGCATGCCATCGGGGCAGGAGCAGCCATTGCCGTCCGAGGTCGGCACAGAACCGGGTATCGTGCAGCCCGGCCTGCTCGTCTTGACGCAGACGGCATTCTCCAGCTCCGTGCCGCGCGGACAGACGCAGCGTCCGTCTTCGGTGCGGATCTGGCCTTCGAGCAGCACGCAGCGTGGCGGTGGAGGCACGGGAAGCGGCAGGAGCTTGGTGCCGCCGCCGGCGCACTGGCCGTTGCGGAAGGTGGTGCCTTCGGGGCAGACGCACCTGCCGGCATTGTTCATGACAAAGCCTGGCGAGCACTGGTTCTTCACCTCATGGGTGATGGTGAAGGGGTGGCACGCATAGGCCTTGCCGCGATCGCCTTGCAGGTTGGCCTGGTCGCCGGACAGCACGTCACCGCCGCCCTGCACCCGTGTGTCGGGGGAGAGAACGCCGACGCAGTTCTGGCCGTTGACGTTACCCTGCAGATTGGCCAGACGCCCGTCATCGGGAATGACCACGGTGACATGATGCGACTGGCTTTCGCCGGCGCCGAGCGTCAGGTTGGCGATGCAGGAGGCGGGCAAGGTTGCCGGTTCGGGCGAGCAGCCGAAGGGCGGGTCGATCGACGTGATCGCAACGCCTTCCAGCCGGCCAAGCCCTTCCACGCCGATCGCATCGCCGATGCGGACCGGACCCGAGAAGGGGCTCGTCCCATCGTTCGATATGGTGATGTCGAACGAGCAGGGCTGGCCGGGCCGGCACTCGCGGTCGCCGGTCTTTTCGACACGGATGGTCGAAGCGCCGCCGCCCTTGGCGCAGGCCTGGCCGATCGGATAGACGACGTCGTCGCCCTGCGCCGGACCGTAGGAGCCGCGCGCGCAGTTCTCGAATTCGCCATTGGCCGAAACCGTCACGTCGAAGTGCCTGGAGGTTCCGGGCGTCATGACGGCACCGGGAAGCTGGCACGACAGCGTGTTGGCCGGCACCGGTCCGCACGCCCATTCCGCGCCATCTGATGTGACGGTCTGGATCTGGACGGGCGCGCCGCCCGACACCAAAGTCGCGGCGTCGTTGACCCGCACCGGACCGGTGGGGGCAGCCGTGCCGGCATTGCTGACGGTGATGCGGCAGGAGACCACTGCTGCGCCGGCCAACGAGCCGCTGCACACCTTGGTTATGCCCAGGCCAGGCTGGCCAGCGTTGGGACGGCGGATGCGTTCCTTGGCGCAAGCCTTGTTGTTGGTGAGATCGGCCTCGCCGGGGATAGGCTTTACTTCGGCGCAGTTCTCGACCATGTCCGACCGGTAGCTGGCCGGCACCACCGCCTTGACGACGATCGGCGTCGAGGCGCCTGGAGGCAGCGAGATGCCGGGGTTGTCGCAGCGGAACTGGCCAGGACCATTCGGACCGCAAGTCCAGGGCGGGCTCGGGCCGAAGGTCGAGGATGTAGGCGCGCCGCCGGGGTAATTGTCGATCACCGTCAGCGGCCCGTTATAGGTAGCGGAGCCATTGTTGATGATGTCGATGACGAAGCTGCAGACGCCATCGGCAGTGCAGATTTCGGAGCGGGCACGCTTCTTCAGGATCAGGTCGACCTTCTTCTCGACCGGCGGCTGGCAATCGCGGTCACGATCGCCACGGCGGCAGATCGGGATAGAAGCGCAGCCGCGGTCGTTGGCCTGGCTGCCGAACAGCGGCTTGCCGCTGGCCGCGTAGTTGTAGGCCGCGCAGTTGCGCAGGACGCTGCCTTGCCAGCCCGCGGCCGGCTTGAAGCCGAGCGTGAGGTCGACAAAAGCGCCCGGATTGAGCGTGGTCACCGGATAGGTGCACGTCATCGGAGTGGCGCCGGGCACGCAGACCCAGGGCGGATTGGGCCCTGAACTCAGCGTCGAGCCGGCCGGCAGCGTCACCTCGTCGAGCACGATCTTGCCGTTATAGGGCGCGGTGCCGACATTGGTGACCCGGATGGTGAAATCGCAGCCGCCGGCCATCGTGCAGCGCGGAACATCGGCATGTTTTTCCACCTTGAGGTCCGGCTCCTTGTCCCGTGGCGGGCATTTGAGATCGGGCGGAATGACGACGTCGATCGTTTGCGTGCAGCAGAGCCCCCAGCCCTCCTTCGGCCCGGCATAGGTGTTGATGCCGGTGACGATGATGTGGATGGTCTCGCCGGGTAAGGCGCCGACGATCTTCCAGTTAAGCACGCCGCCGCCCGCCGGCACCTGCTGGGTGTCGGGGATGATGGCGATGCCTGGCGTCGTCGTCGAAAGCTGTATCCACTTGCCGCCCATCTCGGAGCCGACCGGCATGTGGTAGATGAAGGCGCCGCCGCCGGGCACGCAGTCGACCGTGCCGCGCTCGACCTTGAAGCATTCATGATCGGTCGGGGGTGGAGGCGGCGGTTCGCATTTGGTGACGTCGATGCGGACAGAGGTCTTTTCGCCGGTCAGCAGGTTGCCGTCATCCGGCTTTCCCGGATCCTGCGACGGGATGGTGGTGCCCGGGCCGGTTCCGTTCGTGACCTTGATCAGGCCCTGATTGTCGACCACGGTTGGCGCGGGGAACGCCGCATGGTCGATCTTGGCCGTGATCCTGAAGGTGATGACGCGTTCGTTCAGCGCGCCCGAGCCATCGAGATCGGAAGCCGAAATCCGGAAATCGGAAACCGTTGCCGTATCGTTGGGACCGGCCGAATTGCTGATGACGGCACCCGGCAAGGGCCCGCCGGAGGCGTCCGTGCCATCGCCGGCGACCTGCACGTCGACGATCGAGAGGCCATGCGGAAGCTGGTCCTTGAATTCGAGTTTTGCCGCCTTCAACGCGGCCGCGAGGCGCGGGTTGGCAAAGCTCTGGGGATCGCCGCGCAGACCGAAGGTCAAGGTGTAGAAGACGTAGTCGCAGCTGCGTTGACCGCCCGTCTTGGTGAAGAAGGGCACCACGCGTCCGGGTTCAGGATTGATGATGCGCGGGTTGTCGAACTGCAGCGGCTGGACATCCGGGCTGGCGGCCTGGACGCCCTGGGCGGCGACAGCCGGCAGTGCGGGCGCGAGAGCGACCGCGATACCGGCCGCCATCAGCCAGCGCGCACCGCGCCTGGCATATGACAGGGGTTTCATGATCGTCTCCATGACAGTGTTTTGAGGATTCGCCGCGAGCGGGGAAGGAGCAAGAATGGTCATCTTTCCCTCCTCAACGTTCGCAGCTGATGGCTGGCGTGCGCAGCGGCAAGGTCATCTTGCAGCAAGGGTAGTAGCCACCCTTGTCCTTGTCGGACTTCCTGTAGAAACACAGCCCGACATCGACCCTGTCGCCCGGACTGTGGCCGGTGATGTCGATCGTGTACGGCCTGCCTGGCGCATGCGATATGGGTGTGGTCACCCCGACGCCTGGCGTCCTGGATTGGACCTTGATCGAATCGCCGCCGAAGCCGGCGTGGTCATGGAGATAGAGATCGGCCTCAAGGCCTGAAGGCGTGCAGAAATACTGCACATCGTCGACATCGAGACAGGGAGGCAGATTGCCGGGCGGTGGGAAGTCCGGCGGGTAGAAGGGGGGCAGATAGCCGCCCGGGATTTCTTCATAATAGCCGGCGCGGCCCTCGCAGGGATGCCAGATGGCGACGTCGCCGACATGGCCTTCCATTTCGGGATCCTCGAAATAGCCGTCGAAGTCGACGAACCAGGAGCCGAAGGGCGGCACATTCGCCGGCTTGACCAGGTCCTTGGGCGTGATCTGCACGCCATGCACAGGAAGCGGCCCGCCGGCGGCGAGTTGCCCGGCGAGTGCTGGATTGTCACGCAATCTGTCGCCGGTGTTGACCAGCGTCTGCGTGCAGACCGAGGTGTCGAGATTGCCGTCGGCGTCATAGCCATACTGCAGGTCGAGCCCGCCAGCCGATTGCCGATTGGCCTGCGGGAAGCCGACGGCATATTCCTGCGGCACGTGTACCCAGGCCGATTCCGTCGCCGGATCGTCGGGATTTTCGCGCCAGTAGCGGATCGCCTCGCCCTTGCCGGAATCGGCGAAGCGGCTGTAATCATAACGGTTTTCGACCGGGCCGCGCTGAGCGAGATACATGAAGCCGCTGTTGTCGAAGGCGATGTCGGTGACGGCATAGTCCTTGTCGGCCTTGACCGTCAGTTCCCAGCGCGGGTCGTCGGCGAAGGTGCCGTCGCGGGCAATGCCCACCGACCAGATCTCGGCCTTTTCGCCGACCGAATAGTAGAGCCGGCCGCCATGATAGGAGACGGCCCAGACGCGGCGCCCGTCCTGTGTGTAGCCCCAGGTCTCGGGGTCTTCGGTGTCAAAGGCCGCGCCCTGTATGTCCATCACCGCGCCATCGTCGGCGACCGGAGCCAGACCATGCGCCGGGCGACCGGCGACGCCATGGTCGAACGTGTCGATCAGCTTGCCATTGGCGTCGATGCGATGGATCAGGCCGGTATCGAGGTCCGAAGCGAAGAACTGACGGTGATTGGGATCGAAGGTGAGGTTGCCGATACCGGGACCGCTGTTGGTGTCGATCTCGGCGAATTTGGAGACCTGGCCGGTGATGCCGTCGATCTTCCAGATGGTGCCCGGTCCGCCACCGTTTTCGGTGCCGAACTGGCCGTCCATGAAAGTGGCGCCGGCCTTGCCGCGGCGCTGCCGCTCCGGCCTGCCGTCCTTGTCGGCGTCCGGCGTGACGATCGCGACGCCTTGCAGCGAGGTGGCGGCGGCGTAGAGGTTGGGAATGCCCGACGGAACGCCATCGCGCATACCGTCGTCGTAGGTGAGGCCGAACACCTGGCCGATCTGGCCCGCTGTCACCTCGAAAGGCGGCGGCGTGAAGACGAGCTGACCGGAAGCCGGCCCGCCAAGATGGGAGACGTCGAACACGCGCAAGGTGGCTTGGGTGGTGTCGATGAAGGTTTCATCCACGGGATCGACGCCGGGCGGCAAGCCCCCGCTTTCGGAATCGGGAGAGTCGAGATTGGGGATGATGGTGCCGGAAAATCCGGTGACCGCCATCGAGCCGGGATAAATGATCCGGGTCTGGCTGTCCTGCGCCTGGGCGCCGCCAAGCCACAGGCTGGCGGTGAATGCCAGCGCCAGCAATCCGCCGCCAACACGCGCCGCACCGCGCACGCCGCTGTTCAGAGAGGACACGAGCGTGCCGCGGACGCGAGACATGGCGCTACCCCCGTTAGCCACGGGAGAAACATCCGGCGTTGCCGCGCAAACCAGGGCAAGGCGCGGCGTTCCGGCACGTTCTTCCCTGATCAAATTGTCTGCTTTCCTCATTTCCACGATACGCCTGCTCCCGTGCAGGGTCAACGGAATCAGCCGAAAGCCCAGCGCGTCGACCCCGTCCCGAAGGCGGTGGCCGCGCCGAGTTCCTGTTGTTCCCGGAGACCTTGGAGCCTCTGGATTGCTGGTCATTGGGCTTCCTTTCCGAGCCGCGCCATGCGGCACCTGGACGTCAGTCGCAGGCCGGAGTGGAAAGGTTCATGGAAGGCTTGCGCAGAATGCTTGCGCCCGATGCTGGCTGTTCTTATATACGCGCCAAGCCGTCCGGCGCCGGAATACCGGTTGCCGAACGGGATTTCTTTTGAACAGGGGCTTTCGTCGGAACGCCTTACGGGTCCTGAAAGCCTGCTTAGCGGAGAGACTAGAAAAATGGCAAAAGTAATCGGTATCGATCTCGGCACCACCAACTCGTGCATCGCCATCATGGACGGCAAGGAGCCGAAAGTGATCGAGAATGCGGAAGGCGCGCGCACGACGCCTTCGATCGTCGCCATCTCGAGCGACGGCGAACGTCTCGTCGGCCAGCCGGCCAAGCGCCAGGCGGTCACCAATCCTGAGAACACCATCTTCGCGGTCAAGCGCCTGATCGGCCGCCGCTATGACGATCCGGTGACGGAGAAGGACAAGAAGCTTGTCCCCTACAAGATCGTCAAGGGCGACAATGGCGATGCCTGGGTCGAGGCCGGCGGCAAGAAGCAGTCGCCCTCGCAGATCTCGGCCATGATCCTGCAGAAGATGAAGGAAACGGCGGAAGCCTATCTCGGCGAGAAGGTCGAGAAGGCGGTCATCACCGTTCCGGCCTATTTCAACGACGCCCAGCGCCAGGCGACCAAGGATGCCGGCAAGATCGCCGGCCTTGAAGTGCTGCGCATCATCAACGAGCCGACCGCGGCAGCGCTCGCCTACGGCCTCGACAAGAAGGATGGCAAGACCATTGCCGTCTATGACCTTGGCGGCGGCACGTTCGACATTTCGGTGCTCGAAATCGGCGACGGCGTGTTCGAGGTGAAGTCGACCAATGGCGACACCTTCCTCGGCGGTGAAGACTTCGACATGCGCCTGGTCGAGTATCTGGCGGCCGAATTCAAGAAGGAACAGGGCATCGACCTGAGGGCCGACAAGCTCGCCCTGCAGCGCCTCAAGGAAGCGGCTGAAAAGGCCAAGATCGAGTTGTCGTCGACGACGCAGACCGAAATCAACCTGCCCTTCATCACCGCCGACGCGACCGGGCCGAAGCACCTGACGCTGAAGCTGACGCGCGCCAAGTTCGAAAGCCTGGTCGAAGACCTCGTCCAGCGCACCATCGACCCCTGCAAGGCGGCGCTCAAGGATGCCGGCCTCAAGGCTGGCGAGATCGACGAGGTGGTCCTGGTCGGCGGCATGACGCGCATGCCCAAGATCCAGGAGATCGTGAAGCAGTTCTTCGGCAAGGAGCCGCACAAGGGCGTCAACCCCGATGAGGTCGTCGCTCTGGGTGCCGCCATCCAGGCCGGCGTGCTGCAGGGCGACGTCAAGGACGTGCTGCTGCTCGACGTGACGCCGCTGTCGCTCGGCATCGAGACGCTGGGTGGCGTGTTCACCCGCCTGATCGAGCGCAACACGACGATCCCGACCAAGAAGAGCCAGGTGTTCTCGACCGCTGAGGATTCTCAGTCGGCCGTGACCATTCGTGTCTTCCAGGGTGAGCGTGAAATGGCCGCCGACAACAAGGCGCTTGGCCAGTTCGACCTGGTCGGCATTCCGCCGGCGCCGCGCGGGGTACCGCAGATCGAGGTCACCTTCGACATCGACGCCAACGGCATCGTCAACGTCTCGGCCAAGGACAAGGGCACCGGCAAGGAGCACCAGATCCGCATCCAGGCTTCGGGTGGTCTGTCGGACGCCGACATCGAGAAGATGGTCAAGGACGCCGAGGCCAATGCCGAGACCGACAAGAAGCGTCGCGCCGTGGTCGAGGCCCGCAACCAGGCCGAGGCGCTGGTGCACTCGTCCGAGAAGTCGCTGAAGGAATATGGCGACAAGGTTTCGGAGGCCGAGCGCACGGCGATTGCCGATGCGATCGCGGCCTTGAAGACCGCCGCCGAAGGCGACGACCCGGCCGACATCGAGGCCAAGAGCCAGACCCTTGCCGAAGCTTCGATGAAGCTTGGCCAGGCCATGTACGAGGCCTCGCAGAAGGAAGCGGCGGAAGCCGATGCCAAGGCGGACGCCTCCAAGGATTCCGACGTGGTCGATGCCGATTTCGAGGAAATCGACGAAGACGACGACAAGAAGAAGTCGGCCTGAACGGCCTGACGGCAAGATGATGCGCATGACCCCAAAATCGATGTCGATTCTGGAATGGGTCATGCGCTCATTCAAAGGTGCTACAGCGTCCTTTGCGCGTCCGAGAGGACTCGCGGCGCTGTAGGGAGCCCGGCGCAAAGCCGGGCTTTTTTGCAACCCCTTGCAGAAAAATCACAGAAAAATACCGACGGAATCGCGCCGGCTCTAGCATCCGGGCAGCACCGCTCCTAAATCGAGGCAACGTGCCGGCAAACGACGCAACAACATGCATCAAGACGTTGAGCATCCGGACTGCGGGAAAAAATGAAAGCTGATTTCTACGAAACGCTGGGCGTGCAAAAGGGCGCCGACGAGAAGGAGCTGAAGAGCGCTTTTCGCAAACTCGCCATGCAGTTCCATCCCGACCGCAATCCCGGCGATCATGCCTGCGAGCACAAGTTCAAGGAAATCAACGAAGCCTACGAGACGCTGAAGGACCCGCAGAAGCGCGCGGCCTACGACCGGTTCGGCCACGCCGCCTTCGAGCAGGGCGGCATGAACGGTGGCGCGCATGGCTTTGGCGCCGGCGGCTTCGCCGACATCTTCGAGGATATTTTCGGCGACATGATGGGCGGGCGTCAGCGCCGCTCTTCGGGCGGCCGCGAGCGCGGCGCCGACCTGCGCTACAACATGGAAATCACCCTGGAAGAAGCGTTTTCCGGCAAGACCGCGCAAATCCGCGTGCCGGCCTCGATCTCCTGCTCGGAATGCTCGGGCAGCGGCGCCAAGCCAGGCACCCAGCCCGTCACCTGCTCGATGTGTAATGGCCACGGCAAGGTACGCGCCACGCAAGGCTTCTTCTCGATCGAGCGGACCTGCCCGCAGTGCCAGGGCCGCGGCCAGACCATCAAGGATCCGTGCCCGAAATGCGCCGGCCAGGGCCGCGTCACCGAGGAGCGGTCGCTGTCGGTCAACATTCCGGCCGGCATCGAGGACGGCACCCGCATCCGGCTTGCCAATGAGGGCGAGGCCGGCCTGCGCGGCGGCCCGTCCGGCGATCTCTACATCTTCCTGGCGGTGAAGCCGCACGAATTCTTCCAGCGCGACGGCGCCGACCTGTACTGCAAGGTGCCGATCTCGATGACCACCGCCGCCCTTGGCGGCTCCTTCGAGGTCACCACGCTTGATGGCACGCAGACCAAGGTGAAGGTTACGGAAGGCACGCAGAACGGACGCCAGTTCCGGCTCAAGGGCAAAGGCATGCCGGTGCTGCGCCAGCCCAATGTCGGCGACCTCTACATCCAGACCGCGGTCGAGACGCCACAGAACCTCACCCGTCGCCAGCGTGAACTGCTGGAGGAGTTCGAGCAACTCTCATCGAAGGACAATTCGCCTCAATCGAGCGGGTTCTTCGCCCGCATGAAGGATTTCTTCGAATCCTTTGGCGAGCATTGAGCACCGCCCGGCTTCTGCATTGGGCGGAAGCGCGAGGATGCCGCTAGAAACCGCGCATTTTGAGGCGCGACAAAATCTATCTTATCCACGACATCGGCATGGCCGCGCCTTGCCTTGCGTCAACCAGGTGTTAAGTAGGTTCAAGGGGAGCGCTGAGGAGAGCTTGCATGACGCGTAGTCACGGACTGCGGAAGGCGCTTGCCGAAAAGTTCGACGACGAACTCAAATTCTTCAAGGGCTGGATCGACAAGCCGAAGACGGTCGGCTCGATCGTTCCGACCAGCTCGATCACCGCCCGCAAGATGGCCTCTATCGTCAATCCCAGGTCCGGCCTGCCGGTGCTCGAGGTCGGCCCCGGCACAGGCGTCATCACCCGCGCCATCCTGGCGCAGGGGGTGCGGCCCGAAAACCTTTACGCGGTCGAATATTCCGCCGATTTCGTGCGCCACCTGCGCCGGCTCTATCCCGGCGTCAACGTCATCGAGGGCGATGCCTTCAACCTCAACGCCACGCTCGGCGAGAAAAGCGGGATGGTCTTCGATTCCGTCGTTTCGGGCGTGCCGCTGCTCAACTTCCCGGTCGCCCAGCGCATCGCCTATATCGAGAGCCTGCTCGACCGCATCCCGGTCGGACGGCCGATCGTGCAACTGACCTATGGTCCGATGTCGCCGATCCCGGCCGGGCGTGGTGACTACACGGTCAAGCATTTCGACTTCATCATCCGCAACATCCCGCCGACGCAGCTGTGGATCTACCGGCGCGAAGCGCATTAGTTTCGGCGCAGAGCTGGTTGCAGATCGCATAACTGCGATTGGCTTAAACGTCCGTCACTTCGTCATCCACGGGCGGAGCAAGGAGCATAGCGACGCAGCGCAGACCCGAGGATCCACGCCGTGGCTTCCGTGCGCTGCCGCGGTGCAGAATTCTGCTCCGCCGCACTCCACGGCCAAGGTCGCGGAATGGATCCCGGGGTCTCCGCCACGGAGCTTCGCTCCTGCTTCGCCCAGGGATGACGAGTTGGAAAGGCCTCGGCCGATCGCGAATGTTTTATGGCTCTGGCGCGTTGATTTGCGCGGGCTCCGGCTGTACCAGTCCCGGAACAAGGGTGGCCAATGGCAGTGATCCCGAAAATCCTCGTCTTCGCCGGCTCGGTGCGCAGCGGCGCCTATAGCGGCAGGACCGCCGACCTGGCGCAGAAGGAACTTGCGGTGCAGGGCGCCGAGGTCACCCGCATTTCGCTTGCCGATTATTCCTTGCCGATCCTCGACGAGGATCTGGAAAAGGAGAACGGCGTCCCGGAAAACGCCCGCAAGCTTGCGCGGCTGATCACCGCCCATGACGGATTGCTGATCGCCACGCCGGAATATAACGGCTCGATCCCGCCGCTGCTCAAGAACACGATCGACTGGGTGAGCCGCGTGCGCCGGGATGGCGGCCGATCGGTCAGGCCGCTTGCCGGCAAGGTCGCCGGCCTCTGCTCGTCCTCCAACGGCCATTTTGCCGGCATACGCTGTATCAACCATCTGCGCGCCGTGCTGGTGCGCTGCCAGATGGAAGTGGTGACACCGGAATGCTCGGTGCCCGACGGCGGCGACGCCTTCGGCGAGGACGGCCATTTCCGTGATGAAAGACTGCACAAATCGATGGAGCATTTATGCCGCACGCTGATCGAAATCTCGCGCATGCTGGCCACGCGGATCGAGGCGTGATTGCCACGACGATGCAGGACCGGTTGATCGTCGGCCTCGACGTGCTAACCGTGAAAGAAGCCGAGCAGGCGGTGCGCGAGCTCGACGGCATCGTCTCCTTCTACAAGATCGGCTATCAGCTGGCCTTCGCCGGCGGCCTCGACTTCGCCAGGGAACTGGCCAGTGGCGGAACGAAAGTCTTCCTCGACATGAAGCTGCTCGACATCGACCATACGGTGGCCAAGGGGGTCGAGAACATCGTCAGGATGGGCATGACCATGCTGACCATCCATGCCTATCCAAAGGCGATGCAGGCGGCGGTGGAAGCGGCCAGGGGCAGCGACCTCTGCCTGCTCGCCGTCAGCGTGCTGACCTCGATGGACGAGCAGGACATGATCGACGTCGGCTATGAGTATGATCCGCACACGCTCGTGCTCAGGCGCTCGGAACAGGCGCTGCATGCCGGCATGGGCGGCATCGTCTGCTCGGCCGCTGAGGCCGAAGCGGTGCGCCGCATCGTCGGGCCCGACATGGCTGTGGTGACGCCCGGCATCCGGCCTGTGGGCAGCGACCATGGCGACCAGAAGCGGGTGGTGACCCCGGGTCAGGCGATCCGGAACGGCTCCAGCCACCTCGTTGTCGGCCGGCCGATCGTCGCCGCGGTGAACAAACGCGAAGCGGCCGAAGCCATCCTCGATGAAATGCGCTCGGCCTGACGCCCCCGATACAAACCCGGAGAAAAAGCATGCCCAAGGGATACTGGATCGCTCGTGTCGATGTGCGCGACGCCGAAGGCTACAAGGATTATGTCGCCGCATCGAAGCTGGCCTTCGACCGCTTCGGCGCGAAATTCCTGGCGCGCGGCGGCGCGCATGAAAATGCCGAAGGGCCTGGTCGCGGGCGCAACGTCATCATCGAATTCGAGTCGCTTGCGGTCGCGCATGACTGCTATCACTCGCCCGAATATCAGCGCGCCGTCGGCATTCGCCAAAAGGTCGCCGATGGCGAGATTGTGCTGGTCGAAGGCATCTGAGGCGTTGGAGCGCTTAGTCGTTTCACGGAAACGTCGAACTGCTCCCTCTCTTGTCCTGACGCAATTCGCGTTTTCGTCGAGGACGCTGCGCCGATAGTAAGGCGCGCCGAAAGCGTCAGGCAGGCGCAGCCAGCCGAAGCGCGTCAAAAGCCCGGCGATTTTTCACCGGGCCGTCAGCCCGTTGCGACGCGACCTTCCCTGCCGGCCAGCCTGTTCGCCGCGGTCTCGGCCATCGCATCGGCCAGGCTCAGCCCCCATTGCAAGCGGCAGTAGGCGCGGAAATCAAAGCAGGGCAGGCCGGGGCAGACCTCGAATTCGATCAGATGAACGGTGTCGTCGGCTTCGACACGCAGATCGACGGAAAACACGTCGCGCAGGCCGAGCCCGCTGATCAGTTGGTTGGCGATCGCCCTGATGCTGGCGTCGGCGGCTGGCTGGGCATCGGCAACCGCAACGAGTTCCGGTTCGACATAATTTCCGGCCGCCTTCGCCGCCTCGCCGGTTTCACCATAGAGCGCCAGGCTGTCCGCCATGGTCTGGAAATCCGCGCCTGAATCGACAAAGGCGATGCCGAGCGCCTCGATGCCGGTTTCGGGTGCCAGCCCGAGGAAGCTGGCGCGCACGTTGCGGCCGGCGACATAGGGCTGGACGACGACATCGTCGCGATAGGCGGCGAAGACCCGCCGGCTGAGCTCCAGCGCGTGGCCGAGATCAGTCGCACGCGAATCCGGCCAGATGCCGATCTTGGCGCCGAGCCGGTTGGGCTTGACGAACCAGCCGGCGGCGGAAGCCGGCGGCTCGACCAGCCATTTGCCATCCCGGGCAAGACCGGCCTGCGGCACCGGCAGGCCGAGCGCGCCAAGCACGGCACCGGAGCGGAACTTGTCCTGGCAGAGCGCGAATAGCGAATCATCGGCGCCGACCGTCCGCAGCCCCTTGAGCCGGGCCAGCGCGGGCGCGGCGCCGCCGCGAAAATAGGCGATGCCGTCGGACAGCGTCCAGACCAGCGTGTTCAGCGCATCCTCGCCGTCAAGGGCCTCGGCGGCATCGTCCAGTGCCACTGGCGCAAAGGACAGGCCGCGCGCCCCGCAGGCGGCGGCCAGCGCATCGAATTCGGGGGCGAGGTCTGTCGACTGCGCCAGATAGGACGAAATTTCGGTGGCGCGCTGCGGTGCGAAACCGTCGGCGACCAGGCGATCGAAGCAAGCCTTTTCCGGCTCGTAGACAAGGATCAGCTTTGGCTTGTGGCTCGACATGAGGTGAGTGATTCCCGGCGCTGTGATCGCCTACCATCGCACGGCCGACGCAAACAGCTTTCGCGAAACCGACCCAAGCCGGACGCCTGGGTGACAGCACCGCGGGGAGGATATGAGGGGCGCGGATCGATGGGCCTGTTCAGGCGATCAGCACGCGCGGCTCGAACCGACCGCTAACGGAAATGTCGAGCAGGAAGGTCATGCCCGCCTGCGGATCGAGCTGCCGCTGTTTCTCATCCTTGCCCGACCAGGCGGAAGTGACCGCCAGCCGATCGGCGTTCTTGCCGACAAAGGCCGGGCAGGAGGGCTGCGTCACCGGCATTGCCACCTCGCGCAGCAGCGTGCCGTCGGGTGAATAGGCCTTGACCGCCTTGCCGCCCCAGACGGCGTTCCACAGCACGCCGTCGCGGTCGACCACCGATCCGTCGACATAGCCCTTGGCCGAGCGATGATCGACAAACACTTTCGGTTCGCCGGCAGGCAGGCCGGTCGCCGGATCGCAGGCGATACGCATCAACAGGCCGGTCGAGGTATCGGTGTAGTAGGCGAGCGCACCGTCCGGCGAAAAACAGATCGAGTTCGACACGGTGATGTCCGAAAACAGGCGGCGCAGCTCGCCCTTGAAGAACCAGTAGATCGAACCAGCGCCCTTTTCCTCCTTCTTGCCCATCGTTCCGGTCCACAGCGCACCGCAGGGATGGACACGGGAATCGTTGGAACGGGTGAGCGGATTGTCGGCCTCGATCGGCGTATGCAGCGTCATCCTGCCGGTCGCGACCTCGCGGACAAAAAGCCCGGTTTCGGTGGCGATCAGCTGCCGCTTGTCGTCGATGATGGCGATGGCGCTCGCCATCTGGCCAAGTTCATGGATCTTCAGCGCGCCGCCGGCCATGGACTTTTCCAGAAGCAGGCCGTTAACGATATCGAACCAGAACAGCGCGTCGGTGGCGGGATCGTAGCTCGGCCCTTCGCCGAGTTGGCAGATATGATCGGAGAAAACCGAAACCTCGCTCATCATGCGTCTCCGAACACCGCATCCCAGGCCGATACGGCGGCGTGGGCGCGTATCGCCACCTCATCGACACTCATGCCCGGCTTGAACAGGCTGGAGCCGAGGCCGAAGACCGTGACGCCGACCGCCTTGTAGCCGGCAAAATCCTTTTCCGAAACGCCGCCGACGGCGCCGACCAGGATCTGCGCCGGCAGCACGGCCCGGATCGCGGAAATGCCTGATGCCCCGAGCACGCTGGCGGGGAAGAATTTCAGCGCCGAAGCGCCCAGCCGGATCGCCTGGAAGGCCTCGGTGGGCGTGAACACGCCGGGCATGGTCACCATGCCATGATGCATCGCGCGCGCCATCACCTCGGCATCGATGTTGGGGCTGACCAGAAGCCGCCCGCCGGCCTTGTGCAGGCCGTTCACATCACCGGACGTCAGCACCGTGCCGGCGCCGACAAGGGCTGATTTCGGCAGCGCCTCGACGATGCTTGCGATCGAGGCAAATGGCTCAGGCGAATTCAGCGGTACTTCGATGGCTTCGATGCCGGCGTCGAACAGCGCCTGCCCCATGGCGATCGCCTCGGTGGGCCTTAAGCCGCGCAGGATCGCGACAAGGCCTCGCTTCAGCTTCGGGAAAGGTGCGGCCTGTGTCATTGGGCGCCTCCGATCATGCCGTTCTCGCGCGCGGCTTCGATGAGCCCTGCACGCACCGCCTCGTCCGCGTCGACGGTGTGAAGGTCAAGTCCGGCAAGGCCAAGTGCGGCCTGGTAGAGCCTCGCCAGTGCGCCGGAAGCGATCAGCACGACCGGCGCGTCGCCGGTGCCATAGCGGCGTCTGGCCGAGGCGATCTCGCCGCCGATCAAGAGTCCGGACAGACAGGCCGCCGCATCCTGCGACTTCAAGTCCTGCAGGAGCCCGGCGGCACGGATGGCAAACAGCTTCGAAGTGACGTCGCCGCCCTCGCCAAGCGCCTGATCGCACCATTGCCGGAAGAATGGGTTGTCCGCCGCGACCGGTGCGGGATGCTCGCCCAGCGAATGTTTGAGGATCGAATGCGCGGCCAGCACCGAAAACAATTCGCCCGTCGGCCATGTGCCGAAGCCGGCAACCGCGCCATCCTCGACGACGACCCATTTCGAGTGCGTGCCGGGCATGCAGGCGAGATGCCGCCCCTTTGCCGGCAAACCGGCGCCGGCAAGCTGTGTTTCCTCACCGCGCATGACGTCCGGCGCGTCGGCCAGACGCTGGGCAAGGCCTGGAACGATGCGGATATCGCGTTTCTGATCGGGCACCCTGGCCGCGCCACCGAGGATCGCACCGATCGGCGCCGGCACGGCGACATAGGGCGCCTCGAGCCAGCCCTGGCGGGAGCCAGCCATGCCGCAGATGATGACCGGCAGCGTTTCCGGCGCGCCCATGGCACCAAGATGGCCTTCGAGCACGTTGGAGAAGCCTTTCTCGCGCGCGGTGAGGAGGCCGTCATCGCCGCGCCGCTCGGCAAGCACCTTGCCGCTGCCGTCGATCAGCCATGCCCGAAGCCTGGTCGTGCCCCAATCGAGCGCCGCTACCGCCGGAATCGCGCTCACAGGAAGCCTCCGTCGACGATCAACATTTGCGCCGTCAGCATGCGCGAAGCGTCCGACGCCAGGAACAGCACCGTGCCGATCATGTCGTCCGGCCGCATGACGTCCTTGATGCACTGCTTGGCGACATGGGCGGCAAGCGCGTCTTCCGTCACCCAGCGTTCCCGCTGCCGTTCGGTGATCACCCAGCCGGGCGCAACGGCGTTGACGCGGATGCGGTCGGGCCCGAGCTTGCCGGCCAGGCCCTTGGTGAGGCCGAGGATACCCGCCTTGGCGGCGGTGTAGGCCGGCATGTCGGGGTGGTTGATGAGGTAGGATGTCGAGGTGAAGTTGATGATCGAACCGCCACCGGCCCGCTTCATCCCCGGCGCCACCGCTTGCGCGGTAAAGAAATGCGGCCGCAGATTGATCGCGAGATTGTTGTCCCAGAACTCGACGGTGACGTCCGCGATATCGTGGCGCTCGTCCCATGCGGCATTGTTGATCAGCACGGTGACATCGCCATGCGCCTCGGCGGCCGTCGCCACGGCAGCGCGCAGCGCTGCGATATCGCGCAGATCGGTCTTGAGATAAAGCGGCCGCCGGCCGAGTTCCTTCTCGATGCGGTCGGCAAGCGCGGTGCTGGGCTTGTCGGCGATGTCGATGAAGGCGACGTTGGCGCCCTGGCGCACAAACCCCTCGGTCAGGGCGGCGCCTATCCCGGACCCGCCGCCGGTGATCAGCACCGAGGCTCCTTCGAGGTCGGGAAAATGCGCCGATGGCATCATATCTTTCTCTCCGCGCGCATGATCCCGAAAATCGGATCGATTTCCGGAAATGGATCATGCGCAAATAAAATTCTACAGCCTTCTTTGCGCGTCCTGAAAGATGCGCGGCACCGTAGCCAGAATGGCGCGCATCCTAGCCACGCAAGTCGCGCGGGCAAGGGCGAAACGTCGGATTTCCGTGCTTATGTCAGACAAAACGACAATGCGCCGCGCCGGACGCAAAGCCGTGACGGTGGACAGCGCCGGGATCGCAGGTCAGATCGCCTTGGCGCGCAGGGCGCCGCGGAAGGAATCGCGGAGATAGCCGAGCGTGGCGTCGGCATCGGCCGGTTTACCGAACAGATAACCCTGCCCGCCAGCGCAGCCGAACTGGACCAGGCGGTCGGCCTGCGCTTCCTCTTCGATGCCTTCGGCAACCACATCCATGCCAAGCCCTTCGCACATGGCCAGAATGGCGCGGATGATGTGTTCGGACGGGCGGTCTTCGAGAATGGAAGAGACGAAGGCGCGGTCGATCTTGAGCTTGTCGAAATGGAATTCGCGCAGGCGCCCGAGCGAGGACTGGCCGGTGCCGAAATCGTCGAGCGAGACGCGAATGCCGACGCGACGCAGATCGTCGACGATCTTCTCGGCCGAGGCCGGGTCGTTCATCAGGCCGGTCTCCGTGATCTCGATCTCCAGCCGGCGCGGATCGAAGCCGGTGCGGTCGAGGATCGCCAATATATGCAGGCCGGTGTTCTGGTCGACGAGCTGCGAGGGCGACAGGTTGAACGACAGGAAGAGGTCGTTCGGCCAGCTTCTCGCCGCCTCGGTCGCCTTGCGCAGCACCAGCTGCGACAGCGGGCCGATGATGCCGCGCTCTTCGGCGATCGGAATGAACACGGTTGGCGGCACCGTGCCGAGATCGCGATCGGTCCAGCGCGCCAGCGTCTCGAAGCCGATGGTGCGGCGCGTGTTGAGATCGACGATCGGCTGGAAGTGCGGTTCCACCTCGCCGGCCGAGACGGCACGGCGCAGCGCCTGTTCGATGCGGGTGACGCGCTTGGCCGCTTCTTCCATCTCGCGCGTATAGACGACGACGCGGCCACGACCGGAACGCTTGGCGTGGTAGAGCGCCGTTTCGGCCTTGTTGATGAGGATCTCCGTGGTCTCGTCGCCGGAATAGAACAGCGAGCAGCCGACCGAGGCCGAGAGCCTGGCGGTGCGTTCGCCGACATCATAGGGCGCCGACAGGATCTCGATCAGCATGCGGGATTTTTCCGCCGCCGCTTCCTCGCTGAACACCAGCGGATAGAGGAAGGCGAATTCGTCGGCGCCGATACGGCAGACCGTCGAATGGCCATCCATCGAGGCGCGCAGCCGCATGGCGACCTGGATCAGGATATCGTCACCGGCCTTGTGGCCGAACAGATCGTTGATCGGCTTGAAGCCGTCGAGGTCGAGGATGCCGACGGTGAAGGGTGCGGGATCGTCGGCACGGTCGCTGATCAGGCGATCGACCTTGTCGAAGAAGCGGCGATGGTTGCCAAGCCCGGTCAACGGATCGGTGAAGGCCAGATCCGTGCTCTCCCTGTTTGCCTGACCGGTGCCAAACGGAGTTTGCATCGGTGTCCCTGTTTTTTGACGTCGGATTTGTTTCCGAGACTGGCAGCAAACCCTTTAGGAAACGTATCCTGAAAACGATTTTTCGTAGCCGGAGCATGATCCCGAAAAATGGGTTCCGGTCTTCGCCGGAGACGATGCCCGAACACGAGGCCGGATGCCTTCGCGAACCGGCGCGGACGCGCGTCAAGCCTTTGTTTGTGCAGAAATTTTCAGCCTTTGGACCTGACGCGGTAGAGTTCGAGCGGGGCGCCACGGGCCTCAGCCACTGGTTCCAGCCATTCCGGCACGCTGCCGCGCATCAGTCCGGCCAGGAAGCTGTCCGGCGCGCTGGCCGTCAACAGCCGGCTTTCCGGGTTGCCGCGGCAGAGCGCGACGAGGCCGACATGGTGGCTTTCGATGATGGCCTTCGCATCGGCGGCGGAGCCCAGCAGGGCGTCGAGCGCGAGCAGATTTCCGGCGACATTGCGATGGTACGGCCCGGCGAAGACGCGATGACCGGTGAAGGCGAGGATCGGCGAGCCAAGATTGGAGATGGCAAGAACCGTGGTGGGGGCCATCCGCCCAAGTACGGCGAACGAACCCCTGCTGTTGCAGGGGGAATCGAAACTGGCGTCCCTGGGAGGCGCGCCGATTGCGAAGGCGCTCGATGCAGCCTCGGCGGCGCCCGACCAGATGGCATTCACCGAGATCAGCCAGGCCGCGGCCATCCTCAGCACCGAGCCGCCGGACGGGCTGGCCTCGGCCCGCTGCCGCCATTTGGCGATCCATGCCGAAAGCGGGATCACCGCGAAGGCGATGGAGAAGGTCGAGCCGCGCACTTCCCAGGCGCTGACCAGGAACGCCACCAGCAGCAGCGCGCCGACGAGGCTGTCCTGCCGCCGCCATCCGCCATGGCTGAAATGAAGCGCCATCACGATGATCGCCACCAGCGGCGTGGCGAAACGCGCCACGACCCTGGCCGGATCATCGAAGACAAGCTGGAAGATCGACTGCGCCTCCTCGATATGGCCGAGCCACATCTGCTGGAGGCGCGGATCGAGCCTGGCATAGGGGGCGGCCAGGCATTGCGGGAACAGGAACACCACGACAAGAGCAAGGACGGCGGCAAGCAGGCCGAGCGAGATCAGGCGCCGGGCGAGCGTGGCGTTGGCGGCCTTCCATGACGCGACGACCGCCAGACCGGCGCCGGCGAGCGCGGCGAGCGCGAACTGCACGATCGAGAACGTATCGCACTGGGCCTGACCCCAGGACGATACGGGGACGGTGATGGCGAAGACCAAAGCCGCGACGGCGGCGACGCCGAGACCGAAATCCCTGGCGATCAGCCTTTCGCCGGCGCCATTGCCGAGGAAAAGCAGAGCGACGACGGCGCCGAGGGTTCCGGCATAGGGAGCGCTTTCCATGCCGATGGCCAGGGTCAGCGTGGCGCAGATGCCCGCGACGAAGGCAGCCGGTCGGTGCGTGGGTGCATCGAGCAGCAAGGCGAGGCTCGCCAGGGTCAGCACAAGCTGGACATTGTGATGGTCGAGCGCGCCCGGAGAAAATATGCCGATATAGTACAGGGCCGCCCCGCCGACGACGACGGCGGGCAGCACCGCATGAGCCCCTGCGAAAGCGCGCGCAGCGCGGATGATGAAGAAGACAGCAAGCCAGAACTGCAGGGCAGGCCAGACGATCTGCACGATTTGTTCGGCCAAAGCGGGGCTGCCCGTCAGGGCCGATACGGCGAGGAAGGCAAGCGCCAGCGGCGCGTCGAGCAGCCGCGACCAGTGCATGACGAAGCCGCCTTCCAGACCCATCCTGTACTGGTGCAGGTCGAACCAGCCTTGGCCGGCCATGAGGTCGCGGACTTCGACCAGTTGCAGCAGGCTGTCATTGTCGCCGGCTGGATCGGCCAGTTGCGGGAACCCGGCATGGGCATTGAGGGCCAGCAGCAGCAGGGCGGCAAGCAGCGCGAACGCGATATCGGACCTCCAGGTGGAAGTTCCCCTTGCTGTGCCCATCCCGATGCCCCTGGCGGGAATGCCGGACCTTTCAAGGCCAATCGACACTCATGAAGTCGGCCTTAAACCTAGCCTTAACGGCTTCAATAAATAGTAAAACCGCCTGGACGAGCCGGTCCGGCGCGCGACCGTGTGGTCGACCAGGCATCCGGAGACGAAAATGCCGCAAGCCATCAGCCACGAACCGGTCATCGCCGTGCTCCTGCCTTGCTACAATGAGGAGCTGACCGTCGCCGAGGTGGTGCAGCGATTCCGCGAGACGCTGCCGGACGCCACCATCTATGTCTACGATAACAATTCACGCGACCTGACGGCGCTCAGGGCCCGTGCGGCCGGTGCCATCGTGGTCCGCGAACCGCGCCAGGGCAAAGGCAATGTGGTGCGGCGCATGTTCGCCGACATCGACGCCGACATCTATCTGATGGCCGACGGCGACGGCACCTATGCGCCCGAGGACGCACCGCAGCTGATCAACACGCTTCTGACCGAGCGTTGCGACATGGTGGTGGGCACCAGGCGCGGCGTGATCGACGACGCCGGCAGGACCGGCCATGCTTTCGGCAACCGTGTCTTCAACAGCCTCTACAAATGGCTCTTCGGCAGTGATTTCACCGACATCTTCTCGGGCTACCGGGTCTTCACCAGGCGCTTCGTCAAGAGCTTTCCGGCCGTCTCCGGCGGCTTCGAGATCGAGACCGAGATGTCGGTGCACGCCTCGCAGCTCAAACTGCCGGTCGCCGAAATCGCTCTCGACTACGGCCGCCGGCCGGTCGGGTCTTCCTCGAAACTATCGACCTTTCGCGATGGCGCCAGGATCCTGTGGATGTTCGCCATGCTGATGAAGGAGACGCAGCCGCTGCGCTTCTTCGGCGCCTTTTCGCTCTTCTTCCTGGCGTCCAGCCTGTTCCTGATGGCGCCGGTACTGGTCGAGTTCGCTGAAACCGGCCTCGTCCCGCGCATGCCGACCTGGGTGCTGTCGGTCGGCTTGCTGCTGCTGTCGATGCTCGCGGCCGTGACAGGGCTGATCCTGGATTCGGTGTCGCGAGGCCGGGCCGAGCAGAAGCGCATCTTCTACCTCTCCATGCCCTCGGGCCGTTCTGAGCGCCGCGCCGGCGCGGTGGCGCAGAAGCCGGAAACGGGCAAGACCCCGCGCGCGGCCTGAGAGATGCAACGTGTCGCAAGGTTTGTCTTCGCCGGCGGCATCGGCTTCGTCGCCGATGCCGCCGCACTGTGGCTGCTGCTGGCCGTCACGCCGCTCGGGCCTTTCGGCGCCCGCATCCTGTCGATCGGCTTCGCGCTGTGCGTCACCTGGCAGATCAACCGCCGCCTGACCTTCGCGCCATCGAGCCGCGGCCTTGCGCGAGAGGGCGCCCGCTATGGCGGGGTCGGCATCGCCACCAGCGTCGCCAACTATCTCGTCTACTGCGCCCTGCTGTTTGCCGTCCCAGCCATGCCGCCGCTGGCGGCGCTCGCCGCGGCCTCGCTGGCGGCCATGGCGCTCTCCTTCGTCGGCTATTCCAGGCTGGTCTTCGACCGTTAGGGCGCTGGCCGGATTGGCAAAGAGCCCGCCCCGGACCGGCCCAAGGCGAGCTTGCCCCCGCAATCCACGGGATCGCGAAGCTCGGGCCTCGGCTCAGACATGCCGTGCGAGGGCGGACTCGCGGTCCCTGGATTCTTTCAAGGTGATGCTTGAAGCTTTTGCATGGATGACGACGCGGCCAGCCGCGTCTTGGGCAGTCAGCCGGCCTGGCTGAAATTCAGACCGCGCGAACGGCCTCGAGGATGAGACGGGTGGCCAGGTCGGGATGGGACAGCATCGCCACATGGCTCGAAGCGACTTCGGTGACCTTGGCCATTATCCGGCTCGACATGATGTGCTGGAGTTTGGGCGCGATGGCATGATCCTCGGTTGCCAGCAGATACCAGCTTGGGCGCGATTGCCACGCGGGTTCCGTGATCTTTCCTGTTAAGGACGCAACGGCGGTAGGCGCCTGGGCGGCGAACAGAACCGTCTTCTCGCTGTCGGAAAGATCCTGGGCGAAGTGATCGCGGATCCCGCTCTCGGTCAGTTTCAGGAATCCCGCTGAGTCGGGCCGAACCTCGGCGGCCATGGGAGGGGGATCCACGCTCTCCCCGAGCGAGGCAGCGGATTCGTCGCTGTCCGGCGCAAAGGCGGCTATGAATACAAGCGCGGCCACCTTCTTGTCATTGCCTCCCTCGGTGATGACCGAACCACCGTATGAATGTCCGACAAGAATGACTGGGCCTTCGACGAGCGCAAGGGCGCGGCGCAGGGTGGCGACATCATCGCCGAAGCTCGTAAGCGGCATCTGGATTGCCGTCACGGACAACCCCTCGGCTGCGAGCTCGAGAATAACCTTGCTCCAACTCGATCCGTCCGCCCATGCCCCGTGTACCAGGATAACAGACTTCGCAGTCATGGAAGAAACTCCACATTCGCGTTGATGGGACTGCAGCAATTGCAGGTCAGGCCGAGCGGCATCTGCGGTTCGCCGCGTACTGAAACCGCGGGCACCTCGGGATGCCGCTCAGCTGAGGATTAGTGGGTGGCCTGCTCGATCACCGCAGCCACCGCGGATGCCTTCGAGAGCATGATCAGGTGACTGCCTTCGACCGTCGTGGTCTTCGCCTTGATCGCCTTGGCCATTTCCGCCTCCAGCGCCGGCTGGATCGCCCGGTCATGGGAAGCCACGATGTACCAGGAGGGCTTGTTGTGCCAGGCGGCGTCGGTGATGCTGCCTCCCAGGGACTTCACGCTGGTTGGCGACTCCGTCACGTAGAGAAGCTGCTTCTCGGCCGGCGTCACATCCTGAGCGAAATCGTCATACACGCCGGTCTTGGTCAGCTTGATGAAGCCCTCCGCGTCGGGCTTGGCTTCCGCGGCCATTGGCGAGGGGGCTACGGTTGCGTTCAAGGACCCCGCGGATTGACCTGCATCGGGCGCGAACGCGGCGACATAGACCAGCGCGGAAACCTTGGGATCGTTTCCGGCCTCGGTGATCACCGCACCTCCATAGGAGTGCCCCGCCAGAACGACCGGCCCGTCCACAAGGCCGATCGCGCGTTTCACCGTCGCTGCATCGTCAGCGAGCGAAGTCAGCGGTAGTTGGACCGCGGTGACGTTCAAACCCTTTGCGGCGAGGATGGGAATGACCTTCGACCAATTCGCTCCATCGCCCCAGGCGCCGTGCACGAGAATGACGTTTTGCGCGGACTGCGCCGAGGCGACCGCCGGTATGATGGAGAGGCTGAAAACGGCGGCCGCAACAATGTGAATTCGCCGGAAGACAACTGATAAAGTGGTCATGTGAGTAGCTCCTTGTAGCCATGTCGAGGCGCCGAGAACTTCGACGACGTCCTGACGATGGACAAAAGCGCCCGCTGCCGCTGGTAGATTCAGGGCGTGTTTTGCACGGGCTTAGCCCAATCCGCCCGAGGATGCCTTTTCGGCCCATATCGTGCTGCCCCCTGCCGAGATTGGAAGCGCATGGCAGGGCGCAAGGGAACCTCGGGGGCAATGAAAGCCGGTGAGATCGGCATCTTTGACCTAAGCACTGTCCGCTGCTCTGCCGCGAGCGCGATTTCCTAGCCCAATTTGCATGGACCCTCTGCTCGCGTCAGGCCCCCTATTCGGCTGCCAGTCGCGCCTGCAAACGCTCGACAGCGAAATCTGCCATGGTGCGCAGTACATTCACGGGCGCGCCAGCGCGGGCCGCGAGTTGCAATCCGTTCATGGTCATCTGAATAAAGAACGCTCCATCCTCGGCGTTCACCCGCGGGTCAATTTCTCCGCTGGCTGTAGCTTCGCCTACCCGTTCGATCAGTCTGGCAGACAACGCGGCACCTGCTTTGCTTTGCTGTTGGGCGAGTTCATGATCACGCGTTCCAAACTCGCTGGCAGATACTACACCCAGGCATCCAAGCTCTCGCTCAAATTGATCCTCGGCGATTACTCCCAGCAGCAGCGCTCGAATGCCCGCCAAGGGCGATGAAGACGAACCGAGGCGATCGAGATGTGTAGAGATGGTGCGTCGCAGATAGGCCGAAAGAGCTTCCAGATAGAGCTGCCGCTTATCTCCGAAGGCGTTGTAGAGACTTTGGCGGCCCAATCCCATGGCCTTTCTCAGATCATCGGTTGACGTACCGGCGTATCCGTTGATCCAGAAGACTTTGATCGCTTCGTTCAATGCGGCGTCATGGTCGAATTGCCGGGGCCTGGCCACGATTTGCTCCTTCCGGGCTCACAATCCAAATATAGGGGCGGCTCGGCCTCGTCCCGGTCGAGACGAGGCAGGCTCGCGGTTTCAGATCAAGCCGAATGCGCGTGCCAACATCGAGCTGATCATCCTATCGGGCAGGAACCCCCTTATCCTCGCTAGAAGGCCCCCGGTTCCAACCACATATCGCAACCGATCGGAACTCGAGCCCGCGATCCGCAAAATCTCCTTTGCAACAGTGTCAGGAGGAGTGGCTAAAGCCAGCCCTTCCTGCAGACGCCGTTCAATCGCGGCGGCCTTCGTTGCATAGGCCTCGTGGTGAAGAATTGGCTGCTTGAACTGCGTCCGACTTCCAGTCAATTCGACTAACTTTACCCGGATGCCGAAAGGTCCAAGCTCATACCGCATGGCCTCGCTCAAGCCTGCCAATGCGAATTTACTTGCACAGTAAGGTGCCAGATATGGAAGGCCGACGGCTCCGGCCAGCGATCCTACATTGATAATCAGGCCGCTCCGCTTCAGCCGCATCGTCGGGAGCAGAGCTTTCGTGACAAGCGCCGCGCCGACCACATTTACGTCGAGCAAGCCGTGGAATTCCTCACGGCTTACCGCTTCCACAGGACCGCCAAGGCCGATCCCGGCATTATTGAGTAGAATGTCGACCGATCCGAAACGGCCGATGGCGTGCTCCACGGCCGCCGAGATCGATGAATCATCCCTCAAATCCAATTTCGCCGTTGCCAGCCTTTGGCTTGGAGATATGCCGATCTGGTCGGGATCTCGAGCAGTCGCGAAAACATTCCAGCCAGCGTCGAGGAACGCTGTCGCACAAGCGCGCCCGACACCTCGTGACGCGCCGGTGATGAAGACAGTGATGGTCATCAGCTTCTTTGCCTCGCTTTTCCATTGATCACACGGAATTGAGCGTAGGTGTTATGGACAAATTTGTCCATAACACCTACGCCAACGAAAATAAAGTATCTCTTGTATTTGCGAGCGGCGGCCGAGCACGGTTCGCTGGCCATGCGGATACCGCCCCTTCGTAAGAGCCTCTGGAAATCGGAGGCCGCAGAGCGCAAGGTCAGCTCAGATGGTGAAGATCGATGAATGATCCGGCCACGCAAATCGACCACCACGACGCCCTGATGCAGCGTCGATTCCGTGCGGCCTCCACCAAAAGCTGTTTCGCCAAGGGCATCTCGAAAGACCCAACGATATTCACGCATGTCGCCGTACCCGAACCTTCGGGCGCATGGACGTTGAAGCCGGAGCCCGAAGCGGCCTTTTCGGTCCATATCGTCCTGACGCACTTGCCGAGACTGGAGGCGCGAATGGACGGGCGCAAGGAAGCCTTGGGGGCGATGAGAGCCGGCGAAATCTGCATCTTTGACCTCGGCACCTCGCCAAGGGTTCTGATCCGAGATCCAATGCAAACCCTGCGGGTGCAGATGTCGCAGCGCAGCTTGGATGATCTCGCTGATGAGTTCGGCCGGCCGCCGATCGGGTCGCTGCGTCCCACCTTCGGCGCGGAGGACTCGGTTCTCTTCGGGCTAGGCACCGCCATGCTGAAGAAGACGCAGATGTTCGGCGATGAGGACGCTCTATTCCTTGACCACGTGGCGCTCGCCTTTCAGCTTCACATTGCCCAGACCTACGGCCAACTCCGCAGCATCAAGCCTCTGCGGGGAGGACTGGCGCCCTGGCAATACCGGCGCGCCACCGAGTTGATGTCCGCAAGGATCGCGGAAGGCGTTACACTCGCGGAACTGGCGGAGGCCTGTGAACTCTCCGTGAATTACTTTGCCAGGGCTTTCAGGCGCACGGCCGAAATGCCCGCTCACAAATGGCTGATGAAGGAGCGCGTCAGACAGGCGAAGAACCTTCTCCTGAACATGGAGATGCCAGCAGCGGAGGTCGCCGTGGCCTGCGGGTTCACCGACCAAAGCCATTTCACGCGCATATTCTCGCAACTTGAAGGAAAGAGCCCTGCGCGGTGGCGGCGGTTGCGCCTCGACGACCCAAGGCAATATCTGCCCCGCTTCCAAGCAGCGATGCCCTGAGACTTGGCTGGAGTAGGCATCCCATGACTTTCGGTTCGCGTTCGTTCAGCCCGGAAGACCTGTCACCGGAGCACGCGCGGCAGCGTCAGACGTTTCTGCGCGGGATGTTCGGCGCCGGCGAAGGCTCTGCATTGCAAAGCGACGCCGAAGCCGGCGGACCATTCAACGCCTCGGACGAAGCCTCAGTGCCGCGCCAGAATATGGACCTGGCGGTTTTCAAATCGTACCTGGCATTTCGGTATAAGGCCCCGGTCCAGACTGCCTTTTTCTCCAATACGATCTCGAAAGACCCGATCGCGATCAGCCGCCTCCAGGCCGGGCCATGCCTCACCCGCGCGGTGGCACCCGAGCCAGGATTCGCGGTGATCGTCTACCTGTCGCCAATAGCCAGGATGGAGGGCTGGATCGACGGTCGTCACGTCAACTATCCCGAGGTCAATGCCGGCGATGTGGTGCTTCTGGACCTGGAGGCGTCTCCGATCGCGCATCTCCATCAATCCGTGGACTTTCTGCGCCTGCAAATATCGAGGCGGACCCTGCACGATCTCGCATACGACTTTGGTGAGCGGCCGCCTGTCGGTCTGCGAACGATCCTGGGCGGCGTGAACGATCCGATCCTGTATGGCCTGAGCCGCGCCCTGGAGGCGAAGGCCGCTCACTACGGATCGAGCGACCAGTTGTTCATCGATCAAGTGGCGCTGGCCTTCCATGCCCATCTCGTTAGGACCTACGCCCCCGGTCACGGGCCTGCCAGAGTCGTTGGCGGCTTGGCGCCATGGCAAATGCAGCGGGCCCGCGAGATGATGCTGGCCAATTTGAGCGGCGACATCGCCATCGCCGACATCGCCCAGGCCTGCGGTCTGTCGGTCAGCTACTTCGCCCGCGCCTTTCGTCAGACCGTTGGCGTTCCGCCCTACAAGTGGCTGATGAACGAGCGCATCCAGAAGGCAAAGACGTTGCTGCGCCAAAGCAGGCTCGGCATTTCCGAAGTGGCCTTGGCCTGTGGATTCGTCGATCAAAGCCACCTGACGCGGGTGTTTCGCAGTAGCGTGGGCCGAACGCCCCGCCTATGGAGACAGGGAGCCGACGCCGTGGCGGACTAGGCGGCGGCCGGCTGGCGCCTTCTTTTGATCCCGCGCCGGAGGCTGCCGTTTGCCAGGCCGGCCATGCCGCCGCTGGCTATTCCAGGCTGGTTTTCAACCGTTAGGGCGCTGGCCGGATTGGCAGAAGGCGCGGCGGCCCTTATATCGCTCTCGTCGACTGCGCTGGGGAGCCACCATGAAGTTGAAAATCGCCGTCCAGATGGACCATGTCTCCAGCGTGTCGATCGCCGGCGACACGTCGTTCGCGCTGTCGCTGGAAGCGCAGCGGCGCGGCCACCAGCTGTTCCACTATACGCCCGACCGGCTGTCGCTGCGCGACGGCAAGGTGTTTGCCCGCATCGAGGAGATGCAGGTGCGGGACGAGAAGGGTAATCATTACTCGCTGGGCGAGAAGGTGCGCACCGACCTGTCCGAGATGGACGTCGTGCTGCTGCGCCAGGACCCGCCCTTCGACATGAACTACATCACCACCACGCATATGCTGGAGCGCATCCATCCGAAGACATTGGTGGTCAATGATCCGGCCTGGGTGCGCAACAGCCCGGAAAAGATCTTCGTCACCGAGTTTTCCGACCTGATGCCGGAGACGCTGATCACCAAGGATCCGCTGGAAGTCGCCGCCTTCCGCAAGGAGTTCGGCGACATCATCATCAAGCCGCTCTACGGCAATGGCGGCGCCGGCATCTTCCATCTGCTTGAAGCCGACCGCAACCTCGCCTCGCTGCTCGAAATGTTCGGCCAGCTGTTCCGCGAGCCCTATATCGTCCAGCGTTACCTGAAAGACGTCCGCAAGGGCGACAAGCGCATCATCCTGATCGACGGCGAGCCGGTCGGCGCCATCAACCGGGTGCCGGCCGAGCACGATTCCCGTTCCAACATGCATGTCGGCGGCCGCGCCGAGAAGACGGAGCTGACGGCGCGCGAACGCGAGATCTGCGCCCGCATCGGGCCATCGCTCAGGGAACGCGGCTTCATCCTGGTCGGCATCGACGTCATCGGCGACTATATGACGGAGATCAACGTCACCTCGCCCACCGGCGTGCGCGAAGTCGCCCGCTTCGGCGGCGCCGACATCGCCAGCCTGTTTTGGGACGCAGTCGAGGACAAAAGGCGGAAGTAGCCGTTTTCATTTCGTATTAACCATGTTCCGTTCATGGCAATCGGCTACAAGTCCGTTGCAACTCCACGGTGGCTTGTTCCTGTAATGTTCTTGATTTGATCAAGAAATTGTGATTGTCTGCCGAAGAGGCCATTTCGGGCCTGATCGCACGGGCTGAGGCCAGCCCGTATCCGGGGGCAACACGATGGTGGCGCGGGTTCGCACGGTCGCTTTCCAGGGCATCGAGGCCGTGCCGGTCGACGTGCAGGTGATGGTCGCGCCGGGCAAGGTCGGCATGCAGATCGTCGGCTTGCCCGACAAGGCGGTTGCCGAAAGCCGCGAGCGGGTGCAGGCGGCACTTCATGCGTCGGGCCTGTCGATGCCGTCGAAGAAGGTGACGATCAATCTCGCGCCCGCCGACCTGCCCAAGGAGGGCAGCCATTACGACCTGCCGATCGCGCTTGGCCTGATGGCGGCGCTCGGCGCCATTCCGGGCGACATGCTGGCCGGCTATGTCGTTCTCGGCGAATTGTCGCTCGACGGCACGATTGCCGCCGTCGCCGGCGCCCTGCCGGCGGCGATCGGCGCCAATGCCGAAGGCAAGGGCCTGATCTGTCCGTTCGCCTGCGGACCGGAGGCCGCCTGGGCCGGCAGCGATTTCGACATATTGGCGCCGCGCAGCCTAATCGCGATCGCCAACCATTTCCGCGGCACGCAGGTGCTGTCGCGGCCCGAAGCCGGCATCCACGCCTCGGCGCGCGACCTGCCCGACCTCGCCGACATCAAGGGCCAGGAGACGGCCAAGCGCGTGCTCGAAGTGGCGGCGGCCGGCGGCCACAATCTCTTGACATTGTGCTACATTAATTAGCGAGCAATGGCGGCGTGTTTGATCGCCTGTTGAATGGGCGAGCATCTGGCAGGGAACGATCCTTGCGGACATTCGACCTGCCATGGCAATTTACGCTCGAAGCGGCAATCCAAGTGCGGCCTGGCGGAAACCTTCATGCCGCGTGACATAGCTCCAGCTGGGCACATAGTTGCAAGACGAGGAGATCATCGCCCGGCTTGCCGCTGATTTGCACACCGACCGAGAGCCCTGAACTATTTTTGAAATACGGACACGACGCGGACGGCTGTCCTGAGATGTTCGATGGGATGGAGTAGGGAGCGAACCTGTAACCCGCCGCGTTCCAGGCCTCGACATCTCCAAATGCCCTGAAGCTCAAGGATCCGACATTCGGAGGGTCGGTCGCCAGCGTCGGCGTCAAACAGACATGGATCGATTCCATCGAACCCAGGTAGCGTGAGGTATAGATCTCGCGGGCGGAGCGTGCCCGCTCATGTGCGCCATTTCCCCCCGCCTTGGCCTTTTCCAGAAGATGCCACGTCAACGGCTCAAGCTCCTCGGCTGCCGGGGCTCTGCCGAGTTCGCGTGAGCGTTCCTCGACTAGGCGCACGAGGTCGAAAATCCACAGGTGATCGAACCAATTGGACGCGTCGAGACCCTCTGGATAGCGATATTCAACAATGCGGTGCCCGAATGATTCCAGAACCTGAGCCGCCCGGTTCACTGCCTCCTGCTGGTCCGGACCACAAGGTCTGCCTGCCGGGTCAGTGCAGCAGACCCCGACTGTTATCTGCCGTACAGGTCTATCGAGGCCTTCGAGATAGGAATGGCGCTGTGGAGAGAAATCGGCGGTGATGTCGAGCGATGCCGCGCTGTCGCGCACGGTGCGCGTGATAACGTGATCGGAGTTCAGCCCACCTGCAATCTCATCAAAGTACGGCCCTGTGGGATTGAAACCCCCGGTCGGCTTGAACCCGAACACGCCGCAGCACGCAGCCGGTATTCTGATCGAGCCACCTAGGTCCGTTGCGTGGGCAATCGGCACCATTCCCGCAGCAACCGCAGCGGCCGCCCCCCCGCTGCTTCCGCCCACCGTCAGATTGAGGTCCCGTGGGTTGCGCGTTGTGCCATACGCCCGAGGCTCCGTGACGAACTCGGCAGCAAATTCCGGCGTGTTTGTCTTGCCCAAGATAGCGAGGCCAGCACGGCGCCACCGATCGACCATGATGCTGTCAGGCTTTGCTGGCGCACCCTTGAAGAACGCCGAACCGAAGGTCGTCGGCATGTCTGACGAATAGAGGTTCACGTCCTTCAGAAGGAGGGGCACACCGCGCAATGCACTGGCAGCACCGGTATCGGACCTCGAACAGCTCGGGTCGAAATTACGCATGACCACTGCATTGAGAGCGGCATCCCTGCTTTCAATGACGCTGATCGCAGCCTCGATCACTTCGCGCCGAGAAACCTCTTTTCGTTCGATCAGACGCGCCAAACCGACGCCGTCTTGAGCGACATAGTCCGACACATTCATTCGGCACCCCCACGCGCCAACTGACTGACCAGCTGGACGACGTAGTTCTGGAAAATGGCCAGGGCATTCTCGGTGGTCACTCGGCTGGTTGGTTGAGCCGCTTTGACCCAGAGCCCGTCGATCATTGCCAGGAGACAGTTGACCGCAAAGTCCACCTGCCCTTCTGGAATGAGCGAGCGAAGGCAGTAGGCGATATTGCTCGCCAGACGCTTTTCGTAGATTGCCTGATAGCGCATCATTTCGTGATTGCCGCGCAGAGCGGCCCAAAGTGCGAACCACGCCGTTGCCACCGCCGGCTGAAACTGCTCGGCATCGAATTGCGCTGAGGCGATGGCCAGAAGGCGCTCCATCGGCGTCGAAGCCGTCCGCAGCCTGGCGATCGTGACGCGTGACAACTCACGGTTCAGGTGACGCAGGACAAGCGTGTAGAGCTCGTCCCGGCTGCCGAAATAGTGGGTGATAAGACTAGGCGAGATTCCCGCCTTCATACCGATCTGGCGGATCGAACTCTGCTCGATGCCAAGCTCGTGAATGGTGTCAATGGCAGCCTCAATGATCTGCTTCTGCCGAATAGGTTGCATTCCCACTTTTGGCATCGGTTCCCTCCTGTTAGCGCCATCTTGCATTTTTTTATTGTACACGCCAACAAAAAAGATATGATTGTTGGAGCGTTCAACAAAAACAGGGGAACTCCGATGAAAGCCTTTGCCCTTTATGCAAGCGCCGCGCTGACCATCTTCATGGCCGCCGCACCTGCGCACGCCGATCCCGAGAGCTGCCGGAAGGTGAAATTCTCCGACCTCAGCTGGACGGACCTTTCGCTGACGAATGCGACGGCGTCCGTCATACTGACTTCCTTGGGCTATGAACCGGAACAGACCATTCTGGGTCTGCCGGTGACCTTCGAAAGCTTGAAAAACAAGGATATCGACGTTTTCCTGGGAAATTGGCTTCCCGTCCAGGAACAGGAATTCAAATCATACATCGACAACGGCGATGTCGATGTCCTCACCACCAACCTGACGGGCGCCAAGTTCACGCTGGCCGTGCCGACCTATGTCGCGAAGGCGGGGGTGACCTCGTACGATGATCTTTCGAAATTCTCTGACAAATTCAACTCAACGATCTACGGCATCGAAGCGGGCTCAAACCAGCCGCTGCTCGATATAATTTCCGCCGGAAGGCACGGTCTCAAGGACTGGAATGTCGTCGAGTCCAGCGAGGCGGCTATGTTGACCCAGGTCGACAAGATGACCAAGGGAAAGGAATGGATCGTTTTCCTGGCTTGGGCGCCACATCCCATGAACCTCAAGTTCGATCTGACTTACCTGAGTGGCGGCGACAAGGAATATGGTCCCAACTTTGGTGGGGCGACGGTTCGGACGCTGACGCGCAAGGGCTACCGCCAGGAATGCCCGAACGTGACCAAGTTCCTGGAAAACCTGCACTTCGACATCGACTATGAGAACAATGGCATGAACGAAATCATGACCAACAGCGTCGAGCCGGTAGACGCAGCGCGCAAATTGATAAAGCAGTACCCCGACAAGCTGACCGCATGGTTGGATGGTGTGAAGACGTTCGACGGCAAGGACGGTTATGCTGCAGTCAAGGCAGCTGTGATCACAAACTGACCATCATCGCCTGATCGGTGATCTGCGGGCATTGACGAGCCTCGGGACGATACCTCCCCCGCCCAAGTGCCGACGGGGGAGCTCTGGGAACCATGCGTGACTGGAATATCAGCAAATGGTGCCGCCGCCCTTCCCTCGACTTGGCCGTCCTTGCATTCCTGACCGAATGTGGGCCTGACGATGCAGCCAAAAGTGAAAAGTTCTCGCTCATCGATGAGGAAATTTACGACGCGCCTATCAAGACCCAGATTTCACAGAACATCGTTGCCTCGGGTGTTCCCACAAAGGAAGAATTGGAAGCGGAAATTTTGAAGCGGTATCGGGCCGCCGAACAACGCACAGCTTTCCGGTATCACAGCTCCCCAACAACATTTACCTCTATGTGTATGGAAGCGAGGAACAGGCCCGCGCCGGGCAGGGTTTGTGGATTGCGATGCTCGCGAAAAACTATGGTGACACAGGAGATCCGAAGGTAGTCATCGAGGAAGGCCGTCTCGCCGCGCTCTCCGCTGCTCCGGAGGACCGCTTTGGCTTATCCGAGGAAATGCGGAGAGCGATCTTTAAGGAAAGCGGCGAGGCGGAAGCCAGGGCGACTCGTGAAGCCATGGAGCGCGTCCCGAACACCGAACCGATGGCGCAGACCAAGCTCGAAGTGGATCTGGCCGAGAAGTTCAAAGCCGATCTAGTTGCCAAGCAAGGAATCAGTGAGCAGCAGCTGCTCGAAATACAGGCTGAAGGTGTGACCAAGGGATGGCCGATGTGATGAAATATGCCTCGCGCATGAGGTTGCGCTACGCAGGGGAGCATGCCGCAACGATGGACTGGCCGTCTAGCATCTAGCCAATCGGCTACAAGTCCGTTGCAACTTCCACGGCGGCTTGTTCCTGTAATGTTCTTGATTTGATCAAGAAATTGTGATTGTCTGCCGAAGAGGCCATTTCGGGCCTGATCGCACGGGCTGAGGCCAGCCCGTATCCGGGGGCAACACGATGGTGGCGCGGGTTCGCACGGTCGCTTTCCAGGGCATCGAGGCCGTGCCGGTCGACGTGCAGGTGATGGTCGCGCCGGGCAAGGTCGGCATGCAGATCGTCGGCTTGCCCGACAAGGCGGTAGCCGAAAGCCGCGAGCGGGTGCAGGCGGCACTTCATGCGTCGGGCCTGTCGATGCCGTCGAAGAAGGTGACGGTCAATCTCGCGCCCGCCGACCTGCCGAAGGAGGGCAGCCACTACGACCTGCCGATCGCGCTTGGCCTGATGGCTGCTCTCGGCGCCATTCCGGGCGACATGCTGGCCGGCTACGTCGTTCTCGGCGAATTGTCGCTCGACGGCACGGTTGCCGCCGTTGCCGGCGCCTTGCCGGCGGCGATCGGCGCCAATGCCGAAGGCAAGGGCCTGATCTGCCCGTTCGCCTGTGGACCGGAAGCCGCCTGGGCCGGCAGCGATTTCGACATATTGGCGCCGCGCAGCCTGATCGCGATCGCCAACCATTTCCGCGGCACGCAGGTGCTGTCGCGGCCCGAAGCCGGCATCCACGCCTCGGCGCGCGACCTGCCCGACCTCGCCGACATCAAGGGCCAGGAGACGGCCAAGCGCGCGCTCGAAGTGGCGGCAGCCGGCGGCCACAATCTCTTGATGGTCGGCCCGCCGGGCTCGGGCAAATCGATGCTGGCGCAGCGGCTGCCGTCGATTCTGCCGCCGCTGGCACCGAAGGAACTTTTGGAAGTCTCGATGATCGCCTCGGTGGCGGGCGAACTCGGCGAAGGCAAGCTGACCGACCGGCGGCCGTTCCGCGCCCCGCATCATTCAGCCTCGATGGCGGCGATGGTCGGCGGCGGGTTGCGGGCGCGGCCCGGCGAAGTGTCGCTCGCGCATCACGGCGTGCTGTTCCTCGACGAATTTCCCGAATTCACGCCGCAGACGCTCGACGCGCTGCGCCAGCCGCTGGAGACCGGCGACTGCATGATCGCGCGCGCCAACCATCGCGTCACCTATCCGGCGCGCATCCAGCTGGTGGCGGCGATGAACCCGTGCCGCTGCGGCATGGCCGGCGAACCCGGCTATCGCTGCCTGCGCGGCGAACGCTGCCGCACCGACTACCAGGCGCGCATTTCCGGTCCGCTGCTCGACCGCATCGATCTCAGGATCGAAGTGCCGGCCGTTTCGGCCAGCGACCTGATCCGGCCGGACCGCGCGGAGAAGAGTGCCGATGTGGCGCTGCGCGTGGCGCGTGCCCGCACCCTTCAGCGCGAACGCTTCGAGCGGCTCGGCGCCGCCCGCGCCACCACCAACGCCCATTGCGCGCCGGCGGTCATCGAGGAGATCGCCATGCCGGATACCGCGGGCCTGTCGCTGCTCAAGGATGCCAGCGAAAAACTCGCCTTTTCCGCGCGGGCCTATCACCGCGTGCTGAAAGTGGCGCGGACATTGGCCGATCTCGACGCCAGCGAAACCGTCGGCCGCATCCATCTGGCCGAGGCGATTTCCTATCGCATGAGTTCGGAGCGGATGGCGCAGGCGGCGTAGCAAGCGGCCGTTGCAACACAGATCCGTCCACATTGAAGGAATTGAAGGGCGGATTTGCCTTCCGGGCTTCAACCGTTGAGAAGTCCCGCTGGCGACGTGGGAGAAGCCGTTTCAGAAGATACCAGGGGTAGTTGCGAACGCCGGCCCATATAGCGGCCCCCACCAGCGCTGTGAGGACGGCGTATCCTGCCAGAGTCCGAATAGAAGGCCGGCTCAACGTTACGAACAAAATCCAAGAAGCAGAGGGGCGGGAAGGAGGTCGGCGGCGAAGTCGGTCACGATCTTGACAGATTGAGCCAGCAACCGTCCCGATTCTGTATCTTGTTTCTGCAATTCGTGACGATCTGCCCACTCTATGAAGCCGTTGAATTGTGCCGCTCTCGAGCGCCTTTGAGACCCTATACGCGATATCGTCGGCGATTATAGGATCGTCGGAAAAATGATTCGATATATTCCGTTTGGAACCTATGTCCATCCACGCGCGCGTGTCGGAAGACAACGCTTCCCTGGCATTGGCAGCCTATTGTGTGGTCCCCCGCGCCAAAGTGTCTGTGCGGTCTCGGACCCCTGTTCACTCCCATCTGTCGCGAAACGGTTTCTGTCGCTCGGATGGGTACGATTTCCTTTGGGCCGTGGTGGTGTCGATCTCGACGATGACCCGAGCGGTAATCTTGACTGTCACCTTACCTGTCTCATCATCAACGCGCGTCACGTACCCCGTTATCGCCACCTTTTCGCCGGGCTTCGCTTTCCTCGGAGGCTCAATGGCAATTGGGAGGGTGGAGCTTGGAATGCTCACACATGCTCGGCCACTCCGACGCACCATCAAGATAGTCGCCGTCAGCGTCACCTCATCGCCGATGTCTATGCTCCGCCCCATACCTGGATTCCGGCACCGATGATGGGCTCATCAAGACATTGCTAATATAGCGGTGGCGCAGTGACGCAAAGATGACAGTTGTCGCCCACCTCGCAAGGCAGAAGTTGCGGGCTCGAATCCAGTCGGGTGGTCATTCCAGGTCAACCACTGAACCCTGTTCCGCGTCAGGCGAGCGGGCGTCGAGAAACTCCGGACTGGAATTGATCCTCATGTTGAGGCCGGGGCGGATCCGCGGAACAAGTCCATTCCGATAGCGGACGCTTATATCCATCTGCTTATATGCGTACCCGCCTCCAGGAACTCACGGACAATTTCGCGTTCCATGGCAGCAGTCCTTCGTCCTTCCGAGTTCCTCATGTAGGTGGAATGGAACTCGACATAAGCGGCATGGAGATCACGATGCAGCCCCGAACGGATCATGTCGTCCAGAATCTCATACTCCGCCCCTTCGACATCGAGTTTGAGAACGATCACTTCGTAAAGGCTGCGCTTGGCTTGGATCATCCGTGACAGCGAAAACGTTTCGACGAGCTCCGGCGCAAATCGCTGCGACTGGTACAAGCCTCCGTTGTGGCCGGGAATTATAGAGCAGCCTTCGTAGGTAGGGTCCGAGTGCTCTGGCGGGGGACCGAGCAGTTCGGCATAGCCATCTTTCACGCTCGCAGCCTTGGCCACGATCTCCATGGCGCCGTTTTCCGAGCGCAAACCCTGAAGATACTCCAGGCAATTCTTGTTTGGCTCGACAAGAACGTAATCAAAGTGGTCGGGCGTGTAGTACCGGGAAAAGAACCTATACCCCTGGCCAATGTTAGATCCGCAATCGATAAATAATCCGCGACTTCGCGTTGCCGCCTTGAGCTTGGACAATGCCTGCCTTGCATCGCTCGCGACGCGATGCCGGAGCCTTTGCGACCGAATCGGCTCACTTAGCGCTAGCGCCGACAACTGGAGGAACCGACCGAGCCTCCTGGTTCTCAGCACATCTGCTATCTGGTTGATCTTGCTGATCGCCTTACCGGAGCCGTATGCCGTGCGCTCCAATGGCGGACAGGGCAGCCCGAGGCGCATGCGTTGGGTGTGTGCGAAGGCAATCGCATCGCGCTCGCGCCTGAATTCATGGAACGCCCTCGCATACGCGGGCAAACCAGCCCTCAAAGCCCTCCGACAGTTCCACGGAGGTTTTGGAGCAACCGGCATCATATTCGGGGGAAACAGGCATGGCGCTTCCTGCATAGCGGTCGAAACCCGACATTCCATTAGGGTACGCTGATACAATGAATGTGCTGTGACAGGCGCAACGGCCCGTCAACTTCACGACTGACGGTGAAATCCATGCGATCGGCGAGTGCGCCCTTCTCGGCGCCGAGCGCGTGGCCGGCAAACCGGGCCCGAGGGCAAATCCGAGGCGCAAAAACACCTGATCCTGCGCCGCTTTCCAGGGCGCGTGGTTGGAATGGGAGTCGGCGCACTTCACGCCTGACCCCACCCCCGGGCCTCCCCTCAAGGGGAGCCGGAGCTCCCGACCGCCCGATCCTTTCAGGCCCGCTCTTTCGCCTTCAGTTCCAGCCGGCGCGCGTGCAGAACCGGTTCGGTGTAGCCGTTGGGCTGGCTGGTGCCCTTGAACACGAGATCACAGGCTGCCTGGAAGGCGATGGAATCGTCGAAATCCGGCGCCATCGGCTGGTAGAATGGATCGCCGACATTCTGGCGGTCGACGATGGCCGCCATGCGCTGCAGGGAATCCATCACCTGGATTTGCGAGCACACTTTGTGGCGCAGCCAGTTGGCGATGTGCTGGGAAGAGATGCGCAGCGTGGCACGGTCCTCCATCAGGCCGACATCGTTGATGTCGGGCACCTTGGAGCAGCCGACGCCCTGGTCGATCCAGCGCACGACATAGCCCAGAATGCCTTGCGCGTTGTTGTCGAGCTCGCGCTGGATCTCCTCGGGCGTCCAGTTGGGCCGCACCGCCACCGGCACCGACAGGATGTCGTCGAGCTTGGCCTTCGGCCGGTTTTTCAGCGCCGCCTGCACGGCGTGCACATCGATCTTGTGGTAGTGCGTGGCATGCAGCGTGGCCGCCGTCGGCGACGGCACCCAGGCGGTGTTGGCGCCGGCCTTGGGATGCGCGATCTTCTCGACCAGCATCGCCGCCATCAGATCCGGCATCGCCCACATGCCCTTGCCGATCTGGGCGTGGCCGGCGAGCCCGCATTCCAAGCCCGTATCGACATTCCAGGCTTCGTAGGCGGAGATCCAGGCGGCCTGCTTCATGTCGCCCTTGCGGATCATCGGGCCGGCTTCCATCGAGGTGTGGATCTCGTCGCCGGTGCGGTCAAGGAAACCGGTGTTGATGAAGACGACACAGTCTTTTGCCGCCCGGATCGCCTCCTTGAGGTTGACGGTGGTGCGCCGCTCCTCGTCCATGATGCCCATCTTGATGGTGTTTTTGGCCATGCCGAGCAGGGCCTCAACCCGATCAAAAATCTCGACGGCGAAGGCGACTTCCTCCGGCCCGTGCATCTTCGGCTTCACCACATACATCGAGCCGGCGCGGGAATTGGCGCGGCGGCCCTTCGGCCCGACATCGTGCAGAGCGATCAGCGCCGTGACGGCCGCGTCCATGATGCCTTCCGGCATCTCATTGCCGTCGCGGTCGAGGATCGCCGGATTGGTCATCAGGTGGCCGACATTCCTGACCAGCATCAGCGAGCGGCCCGGCACGGTCAGCGTGCCGCCGGCAGGCGCGGTGTAGGCGCGGTCGGGATTGAGCTTGCGGGTAAAGGTCTTGCCGCCCTTGGTGATCTCTTCGGCCAGGTCGCCCTTCATCAGGCCAAGCCAGTTACGGTAGGCGACGACCTTGTCCTCGGCATCCACCGCCGCGACCGAATCCTCGCAGTCCTGGATGGTGGTCAGCGCCGATTCCAGGATGACGTCGGCGATGCCGGCCGGATCGGTGCGGCCAATCTGGTTGTCGCGGTCGATCACGATCTCGATATGCAGTCCATTTTTCACCAGCAGCAAGGCTTGCGGATTGGCGGCGTCGCCGCGATAGCCAACGAATTGTTTCGGGTCGGCGAGCGTGGTGGAGCCGGCGCCTTCGCCGAGCTTCAGCGCGCCGTTCGCCACCGACAATCCGTTGACGCCGACCCATTTGCCTGAGGTCAGCGGCACGGACTGGTCGAGGAAATCCTTGGCCCAGGCAATGACCCTGGCGCCCCGCGCCGGGTTGAAGCCTTTGCCCTTCTGCGCGCCATCCGTTTCGGGGATGGCGTCGGTGCCATAGAGCGCGTCATAGAGCGAGCCCCAGCGCGCATTGGCGGCGTTCAGCGCATAGCGCGCGTTCATCACCGGCACGACGAGCTGCGGCCCGGCGATATCAGCGATCTCAGGGTCGACATTCTCGGTCGACACGCTGAAGGCCGGCCCTTCGGGAACGAGATAGCCGATCTCCTTCAGGAAAGCCTTGTAGGCCTCCATGTCGATGGGCGCGCCATTGTCGCGATACCAGCCGTCAAGCTTCTCCTGCATGGCGTCGCGTTTTGCCAGCAGCGCGCGGTTCTTCGGCGCGAGGTCATGGACGATGGCCGAGAAGCCGTTCCAGAATGTGTCCGCATCGATGCCGGTTCCCGGCACTGCTTCGTTGGCGACAAAGTCGTGAAGCTCGCGGGCAATCCGCAATCCGGCGATTTCGACGCGATCAGTCATCAGGGCTTTCTCCAGGCGAAAGGCTTGGGCGGGCCTTTGGCATGTCAGGGCGCAAGGGTCAATTCGGCTAAGGGTGAAGGTGCCGCATTTTGCCGCCGCGGAACTGCGTATCTCCCCCCTTGAGGGCGAGATGGCCGGCAGGCCACAGGGGGTCGCCGCGCCTGGGGCGCCAACCTTCATCTGCCGCAGGACGTCGGCGTCCGGTCGAACCGACCCCCTCTCGCCGCTTCGCGGCCATCTCCCCCCTCAAGGGGGGAGATTACCCTCTCGACCGTCGCACTATACCGCGATCCTTGGCCTGCCCGAGGCCACCGCCACCACATGCGCCTCGATGAACATGCGCTGGGCTTCGACGGTCGAGACGCGGAACTCGGTCGCGACGTCGATCTCGGCGCTGTCGGTGCCGGCTTCCCGGGCCCGCTGGGCGACTATCGCCCGCACATCGGCTTCGGCCGCCGCGATCGCCGCAGCCTCGTCGAGGAAGTCGCGCACGGTTTCTCCGGAGGCAAGGCGGAACAGTCCTTCCTTGGGCTGGCTGACCCGCGCCTCCGCCGAAACCCTGACCTGGCCGACAACGGCGCCGAGCGCGTTGGCGACATCGGTGTCCTCAGGCACCACGCAGTCATTACCGACCAGGGGCGCCAGGCCGGCATAGTGCAGCGGCGCGGAAGCGCCCAGCCCGATGACCGGGCGGTCGAGCGCGACGGTGAGGCGGGCGATGCCGGGGTGCGCGTCGACGGCGCGCTGGACCAGCGCATGCGCCACGGTCGCGGCGCCGTCGAGCCCGTCCTCGGCAAAGGCGGTTTCGAGGATGTATTCGGCCGACCAGCGCGTCAGCGTCACCAGCACCCGCTCCGAGATGGCTTCCGGCGAGGCTGCGATAGGCTGGCCACGGCCGTCGCGCCTGCGGGCGAACAGCTCGGCGCCGAGGCGGCCGGTGGCGGCATCCCAGTTCGCCTGCTTGCCAAGCACATGTGCCGCGTCCGACGGGGTGAAGCCGCAAATGTGCACCAGCCCGCGCGAGACCAGCCGGTTCAAGGTGGCGTTCTGGGCATTCGACGTCAGCAGCCGGTCGAGGGCAAGCGGGGTCGCGCCGATCGCCTCGTAGAGCCGTGCTTCCGGGGCGGTCAGGCCCGCGGCAAGCCTGTCCGGCACGCCGGTGCGGACAGCGAAGCGGCCATCCATGCGACCGGTGTTGGGCGCGCGCAGCTGGCGTTCGAGCTCCGATTTGACCGCTTCACCATGCGCCATGCCGGCAAGCGCCAGCGGCACAAGGCGTCGCGGCCCGAGCAGGACCCTCGGGTTGAGCGCGCCGTCCTCCAGCGTCACTTCGGAATCGCCGCCGAGCCCGAAGGTGCGCATGGCGACGGCTTCGACCATGGTGCGGAAGCCGCCAACCGTGGCGCCTTCCGGATCAAGCCTGGGCCGGCCTTCGTCGAGTACGGCCACGTCGGTGGTGGTGCCGCCAATGTCGGATACCATGGCATTGTCGAGCCCGGTCATGTGGCGGGCGCCGACCAGGCTGGCCGCGGGGCCGGAGAGTATGGTCTCGATCGGCCGCTGGCGGGCAAACGCCGCCGAGACCAGCGCGCCATCGCCGCGCACCACCATCAAAGGAGCGGCGATGCCGCGTTGATCGAGAAAGCCCTCGGTCGCCGCCACCAGCCGGTCGATCATCGAGATCAGCCTGGCGTTGAGCAGCGTCGTCAGCGCCCGGCGCGGGCCGCCGAGCTTGGCCGACAGTTCGTGGCTTGATGTGACCGGCAGACCGGTCTTCTCGCGGATCAGCTCGCGGGCGGCGACCTCGTGCGCTGGATTGCGGGTGGCGAAATAGGCGCAGACGGCAAAGCCGGACACGGAGGCGCCCAGTTCCGGCAAGGCGGCCTCAAGCCCGGACAGGTCGAGCCTAGCGGCATTGCCATGCACATCGTGGCCGCCTGGACAAAACACCACCGGATCGGTGCCGAGCGCCGCCTTCAGCCCATCGCGGGCGAGGTCGGCCTCGGAAAAGCCGATCATGACCAGCGCGACGCGGCCGCCCTGGCCCTCGACCAGCGCATTGGTGGCGAGCGTCGTCGACATCGAGACCAGCTTGATGGCGGTCGGATCGGTGCCGGCCTTCTGCAGCACCGCGTCGACGGCGCCGGAAATACCGACGGCCAGATCATGCCGCGTGGTCAGCGCCTTGGCCTTGGCCAGCACCTTGCCCTTGTTGGGTCCATGTTGCGGGCCTTCGGTTTCAGACCACAGCACGGCATCGGTATAGGTGCCGCCGGTGTCGATCCCGAGGAAGAGAGGTTTGGGTTTGGATTTTGCGGTCATGGTTGGATCCGGGCAATTCTGTTGCCACGCCCCTTAGCCGATACGGCCCTGACGATAAAGACGAGAGAGATAGGCCAAGGGCAGGAGAGCCAATCTCCCCCCTCGTGGGGGAGATGGCCGGCAGGCCAGAGGGGGGCGCTGTCCCGCCAGCCTCACCGCGACTACAGCACCTCCAGCCGATTTGTTGAAGACGGGCCATCAAGCCCGGCCGCAATCACAATATGCTGGCAGACATTGTCGATGTCGCGAATGATATTCTCGTTCCAGAAGCGCAGGACGGTCCAGCCGTCTTGCTCCAGGCGCGACGTCCTTGCTTCGTCGCTGGCGACCACATCGGCTTCCGCATGCTGGGAGCCATCGACTTCGATGACAAGTTTCTTCTCCGGACAAGCGAAGTCGACAATGTAACCGGCGATTGGAAATTGTCGGCGGAAGCCAAGCCCCATCAACCGGTGTGCGCGAAGCTCGTTCCAGAGCTTCAACTCGGCTAATGTCATGACCTTGCGCATCGATCTGGCGTTTGCGCGATGTCTTGGAGGCAATGGCGTATGAGGCATTGTCACTGTTCGCTGGGTGTTGAAGTTAGCGCTCTACGGTGCCCCCCTCTGTCCTGCCGGACATCTCCCCCACGAGGGGGGAGATGGCTACTCACCTACCCCGCAAATCCCACCTTCTTGTGACTGCCATCGCAAAACGGCTTGTTGGCGGAATGGCCGCAGCGGCACAGGAACGCGACCGTGGTGCGGTCGATTGTATGGCCGGTGCCGGTGATGATTTCGAGATTGCCCGCGATCTTGAGCGGACCGTTTGTCGTCGGCGTCACATTGAGCGGGCCATTCCGCGCTTCGAGGGCCGGCGTGTCCTTCAGCGCCGGTTCGCCGGTGGCCGTGAACCCTGCCTTGGTGTGACTGCCGTCGCAGAACGGCTTGTTTTCCGACGCGCCGCAGCGGCAGAGCGTGGCGCGGAAGAACGTCTCGCCGTCGAGCACGATCTGGGCGTGAACGGCAAGCGGGCCGTTTTCCCGGACGCGCACCGTGTTGACCACGGGCGGCTGCTCCTGCGGTCCGCCATCCTTCCTGATGTAAGTGATGGCGCCCGAGGGGCAGCTCTCGGCGATGGCGACGATCTTCTCGACGCTGGCGGCCTCGGGATGGATCCATTGCCCCGGCGCGTTGGGCACGAAGACATGCGGATCGCCGAGCACGCAATTGCGCGAATGGATGCAGCGCTTGCCGGAAAACCCGACATCGATCTCGTCGCTTTCGACCATGTCGGCCATCGCTGGGCTCCCTTGCCTGGAGCGCGCCGCGTCCGAACGACAGACGCGGCGCGCATTGGGTGTTTGGGCAAGCTATGGCTCGAACGGGAAAACCGTCAAGCTGGCAAACCGGTCAGGGGACCAGGTTGATCTCCTCGGTTTCGCCGCCGCTGCAGGTGTAGCAGCAATCCTCGCATTTCTCCTTGTTGCCGGGGCCGACGCCCCAATAGGTGCCTTCGTCGCCATCGACCCAGGCGCCGTAACAGATCGATTCACCCTCGTTGCAGGAGATCGGCAGCGACTTGGTCTCGCCGTCGTCGAGATAGAAATCCTTGCCGTTGCCCGGCCAGACATAGTCGCGGTCCTGGCTGTAGAGCTCGACGCGCATGGCGTTGGGATGGCTGTTCTTGATGGCGAAGGTGACATCGCCGGCATGGGCCGACGGCGCGATCAGCATGGCAAGTGAAAGCGCGGCCAAGGTGCGGCGCGCGTAGGCGTAGAACATGGTAACCCCCTGGATAAGCGGCCCACCCGGCCGCGACGCGACCATGGCACGCTGTGTTGAGTCGCGAAAGTGGGGCTGGTGCCTCGACCCCCGACTTAATTTGGGTCCGACAGGTCCTTGCCTGCTCCCTATGGTACCAGGTCGATGGTTTCGGTCGAATGTTCGACGCAGATGAAACAGCAGGTATCGCAGGGCTGGTCGTTATCGGGTCCGACGCCAGCGGAGATGCTGTCGTCGCCGTCGACCCAGGCACCATAGCAGATGCGCTCGCCCTGATTGCACGAGATCGGCACCGATTTCCGGGAGCCCGGATCGATCAGGAACACCTGGTCGTTACCCGGCCAGACCGTCTCGCGGTCACGGCTGAACAATTCGACGGCAACCGCTTGCTCGCGCAGGTTCTTGACGAAGAAGGCCATTTCGGCGGCTTCGGCCGAGGTGGCACAGACCAAGGCCGCGAGCACGGCCATACGAAAGAGCATCACGGTCGGATCTCCCGAATCACGGCCACAGAATCGCATGGCCGCCCATGCCTGTCGCTCGCGTTTTGGAGCTAATCCCCGGATGACCCTTCCGCCGCGATCCCGCGTCCCAACCGCACCGTTTCGCGCACCAGAAGATCGAGATCGTCACGCCGGGTGCGGTGGTTGGCGATGGCGACGCGCAGCCAGTGCTCGCCATGCACGGTGGTGTCGGAGAGTGCCGCAATGCCCTGTTCCTGCAGCCGCAGCATGATCTCGATGTTGAGCGCCTTCAGCGGCTCGCCGGCAATCCCGGGCTGATAGCGGAAGCAGACGATGTTGATGGTTGGCGGCATGGCCAGTTCCAGCAATGGCTCGGCCTCGATCCGCCCGGCGAGATAGAGGGCCTGCGCGATGTTCTGGTCGATCAGGCGGCCGAACTTGTCGACCCCATGTTCTCTCAACGCCATCCACACTTTCAGCGCACGAAAGCCGCGCGTCGTCTGCAGGCCGTAATCGTGCAGCCATTCGCCGGAGGCTAGGCCGCGCGGCGTCGATTCCAGATATTCGGGCGTCACCGCGAATGTCTTGCGATGCGCGGCGGCATCCCTGACCAGCGCGCAGCCGACCTCGAACGGCGCATGCAGCCATTTGTGCGGATCGAGCGCGACAGAATCCGCCCATTCGATGCCCGCGACCAGATGCGCGTTTTGCGGCGCAATGGCAATCAGCGCGCCGATACAGCCGTCGACATGGAACCAGAGGCCTTCCTCATGCGCCAGCTTGGCAAGCGTGCGCAGGTCGTCGATCGCCCCGGTGTTCACCGTGCCGGCATTGCCGATGACGCAGGCCGGTTCGAAACCCGCCGCGCGGTCCTCGGCGATCGCCGCGCGCAAGGCATCGATGTCGATGCGCAAGCTCGCGTCAGTCGGAACTCGGCGCAATGCCCGATTGCCGAGGCCGAGTGCTTCCATCGCCTTGCGGTGGCAGGAATGGATCTGGTCCGAGCCATAGAAGCGCAGCGGCTTCTCGATTGCCGCGACGCCCTGCTCGCGCACATCGATGCCGGCCTTGGTGTTGCGCGCCACGGTCAGCCCAATGATGTTGGCCATCGAGCCGCCGCTGACCAGCGTGCCGGAAGCGGACGCGGGAAAGCCCAGCATTTCCTTGCACCAGTTGACCACCTGGCTGTCCATCAGCGCGGCGGCATGGTTGCCGCCGCCAAGGTTGGAGCCCTGGATTGCCGCGAGGAAGTCGCCGAGCGCGCCGGTGAAGTTGCTCGACCCCATATACCAGGACCAGAAGCGCGGGTGGATGTTGCCCATCGGGTAGGACATCACGGTGCGGGAGACCTCGTCATAGACAGCGGCCAGCGGCGCCGGCGATCGCGGCAGGCTTGCCGCGAAGACCTCTCGCACATCCGCCGGCATCTCCCGCCAGATCGGGCGATCGCGCACGCCGCGCAGATAATCGACAGCATCGTCGATGATCCGGTGCGACAGAGCCTGCGCCTCGGTCCAGTCGGAGGGATCGAGCGTTTCCTCGTCCAGTATTTCGAGCGATTGCCGCGCGACATCCATGACCGGCCTCCTGTCACGCCGCCGGGAACTGGCAGCCGGGCGTCGAGCGCGACAGCGCCGTCTCCTCGGCGTCCATTTCCGCCTCGATGCCGTCGAAGAGCGGCGTCGACATGTAGCGTTCGCCGGTATCGGGCAACATGCACAGGATCACCGATCCGGCCGGCGCCTTCTCCGCAACCTGCCGCGCCACGGCGAAGGTGGCGCCGCCGGAAATGCCAGTGAAGATGCCTTCCTTCCGCGCCAATGCCTTGGCCCATTTGATGCCTTCGGGTCCGGCAACCGGCATCACCTCGTCATAGAGGCTGGCGTCGATCGCTTCCTGCAGGACGTTGGGGATGAAATCCGGCGTCCAGCCCTGGATCGGATGCGGCTCGAAAGCCGGATGACTGGCGGCGGGGGCGCCATCGGCGCCGCGCTGCTGCGCCTTGCCGCTGCCGATCAGCTGCGCATTGGCCGGTTCGGCAAGTACGATGCGGATGTCGGGCCGCTCGCGGCGCAGCACGCGCGCCACACCGACGACGGTGCCGCCGGTGCCATAGCCAGTGACGAAGCAGTCGAGCCGCGAGCCGGCGAAATCATTGATGATCTCGCGCGCCGTCGTCGCTTCGTGGATGGCGGCATTGGCGGCGGTTTCAAACTGGCGGGCGAGGAACCAGCCATTGGCCTCGGCCAACTCGACCGCTTTCTTGTACATGCCGAAACCCTTTTCGGCGCGTGGCGTCAGCACCACCTTGGCACCCAGCATGCGCATCAGCTTGCGGCGTTCGACCGAAAAGCTGTCGGCCATGGTGACGACCAGCGGATAACCCTTCTGTGCGCACACCATGGCAAGCCCGATGCCGGTGTTGCCGCTGGTTGCCTCGACGACCGTCTGGCCCGGCTTCAGCGCGCCGCTGCGTTCGGCCTCCTCGATGATGTTGAGCGCCAGCCGGTCCTTCACCGAGGCGCCCGGGTTGAAGAACTCGGCCTTCACGTAGATCGTCGCGTGCGCCGGTGCGAGGTTGTTGATGCGCACCACCGGCGTGTCGCCGACCGTGTCCAGGATGCTGTCGAACAGCCTGCCGCGCCCAGCGGTGGTCCTGATCTTTTGTTTATTCAACATCTTTGATCTCCTCGATCCTGATCGTCTTCAATTTCACGGGCCGGTTACAGACCGGCGGTTTGGGCGGCGAGTTTTCGAGACCTTGCCACGCTAGGACTGACGTGCCGGCGATGCGGCAATGGCCGCAGCCAGCGGGGAAACCCGCCTTCGGATGCGCGTTGTCGGTTTCAGTGATACACAAGAGGCCGACAGGCCAGCGTGGGAGCAGGCGTGGAAACGCACGTGGAATCCGCCCGGTCGAGGCAGGACGGCGAGATGCCGGACCTGTCCGTGCGCCTGCTCGGATCGCTGACGATCTCCCGCAACGGCGTGCCGGTGGCACTGCCGGCATCGCGCAAACTACGGGCGCTGCTGGCCTATCTGGCGCTGGCGCCGCATCCGGTCGGGCGCAGCCGCCTGTGCGAGCTGTTCTGGGATGTGCCCAACGATCCTCGCGGCGAGCTGCGCTGGTGCCTGAGCAAGCTGCGCGGTGTGCTCGACGCGCCGGAGCGGCGCCGGGTGTCTACGCAGGGCGACATGGTCGCGCTCGATCTGGACGGTTGCCTGGTCGACGCGCTGGAGATCAGCCGCGCCACGGCGCAAGGAATTGGCACGCTTGATGTGGAGCGGCTGCGGGCGCTGGCCGGGCTCTTCGCCGGCGATTTGCTCGACGAGCTGGAGCTGGAGCGCAGTCCGCTTTTCAACAGCTGGCTGATCGCCCAACGCCGCCGCTTCAACTCGTGCCACGTGGCGGTGCTGGAACAGCTCGTTGAAACCCTGCCGCCGGATTGCGACGAGACGATCGGCCATCTCGACCGGTGGGTGGAACTGGCGCCGTTCGACGGGCGCGCGCATTTGGCTCTGCTGGCCAGCATGGTCCGACGTGGCGAGATCGGCGCGGCCGAGCAGCATCTGGCGGCAACAGAACAGCTGTTTCAATCGGAGGACCTGGATTTCGCACCGCTTCGCGCGGCCTGGCGGGCGATCCGTGACCAACGGGCAAGCGCCGCGCAGCAAGCGCAGCCGGCCTGCCTGTCCTCGGCATCGCAGCTTGTCGCCACTCCAGGTGATGATGGCCCGGTCGAGCCGAGGCATGCGTCATTGGCAGTCATGCCGTTTGCCGAGGAAAGCGGCGCGCGCGGCGGACTGGCCGATGGCCTCACACACGACATCATCACCCGTCTCGCCAAGCTCAGGGATTTCTTCGTCATCGCGCGCGGATCGGTGTTCGCACTGGCCGAGAAGGCCATCGCGCCCGAGGAGGCTGGCAGAAAACTGAACGTCGACTATGTCGCCACCGGCACGGTGCGCAGCCTGACCGGCCGGGTGATCGTCGGCGTCGAGCTCGTCGAGGTGCGCACGGCCAGGATCGTCTGGGCCGAGACATTCGAGCACCGGCTCGACGACATCTTCGCGGTGCTGGACGACATCGGCGACAGCATCGTCTCGTCGATATCGGCCGAGATCGAAACGGTCGAGCGCAACCGCGCCATGCTGAAGGCGCCCAATTCGCTCAACGCGTGGGAAGCCTATCATCGCGGCCTCTGGCACATGTACCGCTTCACCCAGGCGGAAAACGAGCAGGCGCGGCATTTCTTCGCCCGGGCGCTGCAACTGGACCCGACCTTTGCCCGCGCCTATGCCGGCCTGTCCTTCACCCACTGGCAGAACGCGTTCCAGCGCTGGGGCGACCGCGACCGGGAGAGCGCGCTGGCCTTCGAGAGCGCCGGCCACAGCCTGCTGGTCGACGACCACAATCCGGCCGCGCACTGGGCCATGGGGCGAGCGCTATGGCTGCGCGGCGCGCAGGACGGATCGCTCGTCGAACTGCAACGGGCGGTGGATCTCAGCCCCAATTTCGCGCTTGGTCATTATGCGCTGTCCTTCGTCCACTCGCAGTCGGGCGATCCGCGGGCGGCGATCGGCTCCTCCGACCATTCGCGCCATCTGAGCCCCTTCGACCCGCTGCTGTTCGGCATGCTGGGCGCAAGAGCCATGGCGCATGTCCGGCTCGGCCAGTTCGAGGAAGCGGCCGAATGGGCGCTGAAGGCGGCGGCCCGGCCCAATGCGCACGCCATCATCCTGGCGATCGCCGCGCACTGCCTGGCGCTGGCCGGCCGGCTCGAGGAGGCGCGCGGCTTTGCCGCCGCCATCCGAAGGGCATTGCCGCACTATTCGAGCGAGGATTTTATCGGGACGTTCCGTTTCGAGCCCGACGCGGAAGCACTGTTCCGGCAGGGCGCGAGGCGGATCGGGCTGGGCTGAGACCGGGCTTGAGTCCCAACCAGTTAACAAAGCCGGAAGGAGTTGCTTAACCGTTCACGGTTATGTGACGCCTTGGGGGGCATGACAAAGTGAGTATGATGAGCAACAGCCCCGAAAAGCGCAACGAATGGCGTGCCATTCTTCATGTCCAGGCCCGAATCGCCGTCCTGTTCGTCCCGGTCGTGGCCAGCCTGCTGCTCATCGCGGCCCTTGCCGGGAACGACCGCAAATCCGTTCCCGACGTCGACCGCACGGTCACCGGCTCGGTGCGATAAATCGGGCCGAACCGCTTTTTCCTGGCTCTTCGAAACTTCAGTAAAACCGCGGGATCGGTCCGTTCTGCGGAGTCGTGCGGTCGCCGAGGTCGAGAAAGATCTCGTCGACAAAACACCATCCCCAGCCCTCGGGCGGATCATAGCCCTCGATGACGGGATGACTGGTGGCATGAAAATGCTTGGTGGCGTGGCGGTTGGGCGAATCGTCGCAGCAGCCGACATGGCCGCAGGTGCGGCAGAGCCGCAGATGGACCCACCACGATCCGCTCTTCAGGCACTCCTCGCAACCGAGTGCGCTCGGCGTCACGTCCTTGATCCCAGCCGCATGTTTGCATTCGTCCGCCATCACACTCTCCTGGCCAGTTGAGGCTCAATCATTTCTTTTGCGCAAATCCCCAGGGAAAGCGGCGCTACGCGCTTTCCCTGGAATTGCTCTCAGTGGCATGACTGCCGTCTCGCGCCAGATAAGCATGCAAGGCCGCGACCACCTGGGCACCCTCGCCGACAGCCGCCGCGACGCGCTTGACCGAGCCGCACCGGACGTCACCGATGGCAAACACCCCGCTGCGGCTGGTCTCCATCAGGCCGTGCCCATCTCCCAACTCCGACCCGGTGCGGATGAAACCCTTGGCATCCAGCGCCACGTTGCATTGCGCGAGCCAGTCGGTGTTCGGGTCGGCGCCGATGAACAGGAAGAGATGGCGGATTGGGCGCGTCGTTCCCTCGCCGCTGACGCGGTTGCGCCAACGCACGCTGGCAAGGTTGCCCTCCTCGCCCTCCAGCGCCTCGATTTCGGTCTCGGTCAGCACCTCGATGTTCGGCTGCGCCTTGATGCGCTCGACCAGGTAGCGCGACATGCTGGCATCGAGGCTGCCGCCGCGCGCCAGCAGCGCCACCTTGCGCGCATGGCTGGCTAGGTAGACGGCCGCTTGTCCGGCCGAATTGCCGGCGCCAACCAGCGCCACCTCCTGGCCGGCGCAAAGCCGCGCCTCGATCGGCGAGGCCCAATAATGCACCGACGTTCCCTCGAACCGCGACAGGTTGGCGACATCGAGGCGGCGGTAGCGCGCGCCGCTGGCGATCACCACGCTGCGCGTCCGCACGGTCTCGCCGTCGCCGACATCGAGCAGGTAGCGGGCGCCCGACATGTCGGGCGCGGCGCTCAGCAGCTTGGCCTCGTCGGGGATCACCATTTCGACGCCGAACTTCTGCGCCTGATTGTAGGCACGCGCCATCAGCGCCATGCCCGTAATGCCGGTCGGGAAGCCGAGATAGTTCTCGATGCGCGAGGACGCGCCGGCCTGTCCGCCGAAGGCACGGCAATCGAGCACGATTGTCGACAGCCCTTCGGACGCCGCGTAGACCGCGGCAGCGAGCCCGGCCGGCCCGGCGCCGACAATGGCCACGTCATACACCGTGTCGGCATCGATCGGCCTGACCAGGCCGATGCAGCGGGCGAGGTCCTTCTCGCCGGGGTTGAGCAGCAGCCTGCCGTTCGGACACAGTATGACCGGCAGATGATGCGGATCGACGTTGAAGCGCTCGACCAGGGTTTTCGCGCAGGGGTCGCTGCCGGAATCGAGCACCCGGTGTGGCAGGCCGCTGCGGCGCAGAAAACCTTGCAGCCGCAACACGTCGGCATTGTCGAGCGGTCCGATGATGATAGGCCCGCTGGTGGCGCTTTCGAGCAGTCCGACACGGCGCAGGATCAGCGCCCGCATGATGCGCTCGCCGAGATTGGCCTCCTGTACCATCAGGTCGCGCAGCCTCCGCGAGGGGATGACGAACGCCTCGACCGGCTCGGCGGCCTCGGCATTGACCAGCGAGGGGCGGGCCGAAAGCTGCGCCAACTCGCCGACGAAGCTGCCTGGACCGTGGGTGATGAGCGTTTCACGCCGGCCGAGCCCGCCATCCTGGGTGATGTCAACACTGCCCGACAGGACGACGATCAGGCCGGGCGCCACGTCGCCGGCCTTGACGATGTGCTCGCCGGCGGCATAGGCGCTGGCCTCGCCGAACCGGCGCATGCGTTCGATGTCGGCCTCGGCCAGCGTCGGAAACGCCTGATCGCGACGGGTCGAGAAGATCGGGTTGGTGGCTTGCGACATGGCCGCGAGCGTAGCGCCTCGCCAGGACGGTTTGAAGCGGTTTGTTCAGCGCCTAGCCGGGAGGGGAGGTTGGTTGCTGGCCGCCAAGCCATCGCGCCGCGATGACGAGATCGGGGAGACTTGAAACCAACGTCGCGATTCGCAGCCGAAGAACAATCGCCCGGGATTTGACGCCGCATTCAGGAGCCCGCCGTCTCCGGCAGCATGCGCTTGAGCACATCGTCCCTGCGGATGAAATGATGCCATAGCGCCGCCGCCGCATGCAGTCCGGCAAGAATGAGGATGAGATTGGCGCACAGGCTGTGCAACTCTCTTATGAACCGGCCCGTGTCGCGATCGGGCGCAACCGGAGCCGGAACGGTGAAAAGGCCGAAAAAGCTCAGCGCGTCACCCCTGTACCAGGTGAGCAGGATGCCGAGGACCGGAATGGCCACCAGCAGCGCGTAAAGCAGCAGGTGCGCGACCTTGGCCGCCCATCGTTCCAGTTCTGACATTTCCCCCGGCAACCCGGGCGTTCCCAGTGCCAGGCGCAGGCCGAGGCGGATCACCACCAGCGCGAACAGCAACATTCCGAACGAGATATGGAGCCACCAGACGAGCGCACGGCCGGGATCGCCGCGTGGAAAGAGGTCCGCCACATAGGTCAGGCCATAAAGCCCGATGACCAGCAGAAACACCGCCCAATGCATGGCCTTCTGCGCGTTTGTGTAGGTGGGATTCATCTGAGCCTTCCGATTTCTGCATCGTTTCCAAACTAGCCGCGATCATGTCAAAGCTTTGTCGTGCCGAGCCCTTTGGCCGTACTTGAACGACGAGCGGCGATCCTGCCTGCGAGTGTTGCAGGATCGGAAACGTGATCGCGGTCGGACGAACATTGGAACAGGGGACCTGTCAGTTCGCTGACAGTCGGTGGCGGTCCGGCAACGACGCTTCAGACAAAGAAAAAGCCCGGCGAACCGGGCGTTTTCTCTTTGGGTCTCTGAACCGTCGAACGATTCGAAACGGGAATTTGGTGCCCAGAAGAGGACTCGAACCTCCACTCCTTGCGGAACACGGACCTGAACCGTGCGCGTCTACCAATTCCGCCATCTGGGCTGGTGCGGGCTCAATAAGCGGGCAAGCGATTGCTGTCAACGCGCTTTTTTCAAGGGTAGCCGGCTCCTATGCTGTTAACGTCGGCGCTGCCCCTCACCTGCCTGCCGGCATCCTCTCCCCGTAAACAGGGCGAGGGGCGCTCTCACCGGCGATTTCGCTAATCGCCAGCGTCGCAGAAATGGCGCCAGCGTCGCGGCCAGCTTCTTTCTCCCCATTCACGGGGAGAAATGCCCGGCAGGGCGATGAGGGGCAGCGCCACGTCCATAATTGGCGGATGCGACTGACCTGTCAGCCCTCCAGCACTTCCTTCGAAGCCACGGTCGAATCGGCGTTCAGCGTGTAGATGACCGGCACGCCGGTGCCGAGCTCCAGCTTGACGATCTCCTCGCCGGACTTGCCGTCAAGCGCCATGATCAGCGCGCGCAGCGAATTGCCGTGGGCGGCGACCAGCACGGTCCCGCCGCGCAGCACATGCGGCTGCAGGTCGTGCAGGTAATAGGGCCAGACGCGGGCGCCGGTGTCCTTCAGGCTCTCGCCACCAGGCGGCGGCACGTCATAGGAGCGCCGCCAGACATGCACCTGCTCCTCGCCCCATTTTTTGCGGGCATCGTCCTTGTTGAGGCCGGAGAGGTCGCCATAGTCGCGCTCGTTCAGCGCCTGGTCGCGGATCGTCTTCAAGTCGCTCTGGCCAACGGCGTCGAGAATGTGCTGGCAGGTTTTTTGCGCCCGGGTCAGCGCCGAGGTGAAGGCGATGTCGAACTTCAAACCGCGCGACTTGAGCTTCTCACCGGCGGCCTTGGCTTCGGCGTGGCCCTGCTCGGTCAGATCAACGTCGCGCCAGCCGGTGAACAGGTTCTTCAGGTTCCATTCGCTCTGGCCGTGGCGGACGAGCACGAGAGTTCGCGACATGTTTGCTCCCTTTGGTTTTGGGGTTGGACGGTCTCAGGCGAGCCCAAGCACGTCCCGCATCGAATACAGTCCGGGCTTCTTGCCACGCGCCCACAACGCCGCCTTGATGGCGCCCCGGGCGAAGATGGCTCGGTCCTCGGCATGGTGGGCGAGGGTGATACGCTCGCCGGTGCCGGCCAGGATCACGCTGTGGTCGCCGACCACCGAGCCGCCGCGCAGCGTGGCGAAGCCGATCGAGCCGGTCTTGCGCACGCCTGTGTGGCCGTCGCGTGAACGCACGTCATTGCCGGCCAGCGCCACACCGCGCCCGGCGGCGGCGGCCTCACCCAGCAGCAGCGCGGTGCCCGAGGGCGCGTCGACCTTGTGCCTGTGGTGCATTTCGAGGATCTCGATGTCGAAATCGTCGGCGTCGAGCGCGCGTGCCGCCTGTTCGACCAGCACCGCCAGGAGATTGACGCCGAGGCTCATATTGCCCGACTTGACGATCGTCGCGTGGCGCGCCGCCGCGGCGATCTTCGCGTCGTCGTCGGCCGAGCAGCCGGTCGTGCCTATGACATGGACGATGCGTGCCTGCGCCGCGTAGCCGGCGAATTCGACGGTCGAGGCCGGCATGGTGAAATCGAGCACGCCATCGGCCTTGGCGAAGACCGGCAGCGGATCATTGCCGATCGCCACGTCGATGCGACCGACGCCGGCGAGTTCGCCGGCATCCTTGCCCAGATGAGGCGAATCCGCACGCTCGACCGCACCGATGACCCGGGCGCCCGGAATGCTGTGGATGGCGCGGATCAGCGTCTGGCCCATGCGGCCGGCAGCACCCACCACCACAAGGCCCATATCGATTGCCGGATTGTCGTTTGCTGACGTCTCGCTCATGCCGTGCTCCCGGCGATTCTTTGGGTTTCGATGTCGTGAACCGAAGTCTGGATCGGCGCGCTGTCGTCGACAAGCCCCAGGCCCTTGACGCCCTGTATCCGGTGGAAACGGGCATAGACGCTGTGCGGATCGGCCATCAGCGAGGCGTGCGTGCCCTCTTCGACCAAGTGGCCCTGTTCGAGCACGATGATGTGGTCGGCATTGACCACCGTCGACAGCCGGTGCGCGATGACGATGGTGGTGCGCCCTTCCATGACCTTGGTCAGCGCCTGCTGGACACGGGCTTCGGCCTCGTTGTCGAGCGCCGAGGTCGCCTCGTCGAGCAACAGGATCGGCGCCTGCCGCACGATGGCGCGGGCGATCGACACGCGCTGGCGCTGGCCGCCCGAGAGCGTCGCGCCGTTCTCGCCGACCGGCGTGTCATAGCCTTGCGGCTGCTGGCGGATGAAACCGTCGGCCGCTGCCTGCTTCGCCGCCTCTTCGATCTCGGCATCAGTTGCGGAGGGGCGGCCGTAGCGGATGTTGTCGCGGATGGTGCCTTCGAACAGATAGGGCGCCTGCGACACATAGGCGATGGAGCCGCGCAGCGACTGCTTGGTGACCTTGGAAATGTCCTGGCCGTCGATCTCGATCGTGCCGGACTCGACATCGTAGAAGCGCTGCAGCAACGCCACCAGTGTCGTCTTGCCGGCCCCGGAAGCGCCGACGATGGCGGTCATCTTGCCGGCGGCGGCGACGAAGCTCAGGTCCTGAAGTACCGGCATGTCCTCGACATAGCGGAAGGACACGTTGTTGAACCGCACTTCGCCCGTGGTGAAATGCGCCTCGGTTGCATCGGGCGCGTCGCCCTGCTGCGGCTCGAGGTCGAGCAGCTCGTAGATCATGCGCGCATTGACCAGCGCGCGCTCCATGCCGACCTGCATGCGCGCCAGGCGTCGCGCCGGGTCATAGGCCAGGATCAGCGCGGTGATGAACGAGAAGACCGCGCCCGGCGGCTGACCAAGGACGAGTGCCCGATAACCGGAATAGGCGATGACGGAGGTTACGGCGAGGCCGGCCAGCATGTCGGAAATCGGCGCCAGCCGTTCAGACACGCGGGCGATCTTGTTGTTGCGCTGCTCGGCCGTGTCGGCCATGGCGCCGATGTGGCGCGCAAGCGCGTCCTCCATGGTGAAAGCCTTGACGATGGCGATGCCTTGGGTGGCTTCCTGCACGGCCCCGATCAGCCGGGAATTGATCAGCACGGATTCCCGGGTGATGCGCCGCACGCGACGGGTGAGATAGACAACGGCCCAGATCAGCGGCGGTCCGATCAGCAGCGAACTGAGCGACAGGACCGGATCCTGATAGACCATGACGCCGACAAGGCCGACCAGCGTGACCGCGTCACGGCTGATGGATGTCAGCGTCAACGACAACAGGTCGCGGATGCCGCCGACGTTTTCATTGACCTGTGCCGCCAGCCGGCCTGAACGCGTGTCGTTGAAGAAGCCGACACCGAGCTTCATCAGATGCTCGAAGATGCGCTTCTGGTAGCGCGCCACCAGATTGTTACCGATCTTGGCCAGCGCGACCGCCTGGCCATAGCCGGCGAAGCCGCGCAGCAGGAAAGCCGCCATGAAGCCGGCGCAGATCCATACGATCGCGTCGCCACGCCGTTCGTAGAAGATCTGGTTGACCATCGGGGCCATGATCCAGGCGGTGAAGGCAGTCGTACCCGAAACGATCAGCGAGCACGCGATGACCATGGCATAGGTCCAGCGGTAATCACGGCTGTTTTCCGCGAGAATGCGGCGGAGCACCGCTGTGACCTGACCGGGCGTGGCCTTCTGCTTGTTTGGAGCTTGAAAAGTCAAATCGGGAGCTTCGTGGTTTCCGCCTGGGGCCGGGCTGCAATTCGGCACTCCTCTTAGCGCCATGCGGCCGGCTTGCCTATGCCCGCGGCTGATTAACTTCGTCGCGGGCAGCGCGTCCTCGAGGCGATGCCACTAGGCCTGCCAGCGCCGGCCCTCCGTCTGGACGCCGAACAGCGACGGGGTCCTGGCATAGGCGGCAAGGCCGAGAAGAGCCGCCAGCGGGTGGGTGATGACATAGACAGGCATGGAGCGCATCAATTCGCTGTGCGGCGCCTTGTCCTCGAAGGCGGCGCGGAAATTGCCAGCCTTCAGCGCCGGCACGATTTTCTGCGCGATGCCGCCGGTGAGGAAGACGCCGCCGCGACTCATGAACACCATTGCGAGATCGCCGGCCGTGCGGCCGAGGCAGGTGACGAACATCGACAGCGCTTCCTCGGCGACCGGATCGGTCTTGGCCAGCGCCGCCGCCGTGATCTCCGCCGGCGTGGTGAAGGGAGCCGGTTTGCCGTCCGCCCTTGCCACCGCCCGGTAGGCATTGACGAGGCCACGCCCACTCAGGATCTGCTCGCCCGAAATGCGGCCCTCGAGCTTCTCGATATGCGGAAAGACCTCGAAATCGCGGGGTGAGCGCGGGCCGATGTCCATGTGGCCGCCCTCGCCGGGCACCGGGATCCAATGGTGCAGCGCGTAGACCAGGCCGGCAACGCCGAGCCCGGTTCCCGGGCCAAGCACGACGCGGCCGGCATTGGGCTCCGGCGTGCCGCCGCCGATCTTTTCCATATGCTCTTCGCCCAGCGCCACGACGGCCAGCGCCTGCGCCTCGAAATCGTTGAGCACGACGATGTCGCTCAGGCCGAGGCTCGAAAACATCTGCCTCGGCTTGACGATCCACGGGCAGTTGGTGAGCTCGATCTCGTCGCCGTCGACCGGGCCGGCCACCGCCAGAACCGCCGAATTCGGACGAATGGATGAGCGGTCCAGCACCGCCGCCTGGATCGCCTCGTCGATGGTGTTGTAATTGGCGGTCTGCACGATCGTCGGCTCGCCGGCCTCGGAATTGGCGTCGAGCACAATCGAGAAGCGCGCATTGGTGCCGCCAATGTCGCCGATCAGGATCGGAAACCGCAACGACGTGTCAATATCGCTTACGCTTGGCATGCTCTCGTCCGTCTCCGGCGCCCCTGACGGCGTATCGCCGTTCTTCCGTTGACTAGCGCATGAGTTTGAAAAGGGAAACGGTTTTCGAACCCGGCAATGCGCTGAGACAGTTTCTGCGGCCAAACAGCCACTCTTTCGCGGAAAATGGCACCCTAAACCGATTGAGCGACGCGACGATCAGTTCGCGGGCGGGCGTGGGCGCGGCACCGGCACGCCGACCTCGGGCGTCGTGAAAGCGTTCACCGCGCCTGGCAAGCCGGCCGTGCCGCTGGCCGTGGTGGCGGGCGGTGAAGGCGCTTCCGGTTCGGGCGCAGCGACCGCGACGGCGTCGCCACGGTAGGTCGCCGCCTCGGCCGATTCCGGCCCAGGCGCGTCGAGCACGAACTGGCATTGCTTGGGCAGGTTCGCCATCGTCATCAGGTCGCGGGCTTTGGGCGCATCCGGATTCTTGTTGGGCCGCCATGGCTCCTGCGTGAACCACCAGGCCAATGGCTTGCCGCAGCCGTCATCGGTCGGGGTCGCTTCCTGCCCCTTGCAAGCGGGCGAGCCCGGTTGGCAGCCGATGCGGATGTGGAAGTGGTAGTCATGGCCCCAGAACGGCCTGATCTTGCGCAGCCAGGAGCGGTCGCCGGTGACGGTGTCGCAGAGCTTTTTCTTGATGCCCGGATTGACCAGGATGCGCTCGACTTCCGGGTAGCTCGCGGCGCGCTTCAAAAGTCGCGTATGCATCGGCTTCCACAGCGCGTCGTTCACCAGATGGGTCTTTTCATCGACCATCAGGGTGGCGCTGATGTTTTCGCGTTCGCTGGGGGTGAGCTTGCGGTCCGGCATCGGCGTCAACCAGATGTCGGCGTCAAGGCCGATCTGGTGCGAGGCATGACCGCTCAGCATCGGGCCGCCGCGCGGCTGCGAAATGTCGCCGATCAACAGGCCCGGCCAGCCGTCGGACGCCGCGTCGCGCGACAATTTCTGGATCAGCGCGATCATCGCCGGGTGGCCCCAGCGGCGGTTGCGCGAGGGCCGCATCACCTCCCAGTTCATGCCGTCCATGGGCAGCGCGACGCCGCCGGCAAAGCAGCCCTTGGAATAGAAGCCGAAGGATTGCGGGGCGGTCACTGTGGGCAGTTTCGCGGCGCCGAACAGGTCTTTCGCGCGCTCCTCGGCGGAGCCCGGTTTGGTTGTAAGGCCTGTGAGCAGAAGCAGGCCAAGCGCAGCCGCCAGCAGTGATTTTTTGCCCAGGGACGACCGCGTCGCTGTCTTCATGAACCGGATCCCACCACAATCCAAGCCCGAATCATAGCACGCCGCGCCCGGGGTTTCGATCGCTCTACCTCTTGGCGCAATTCCGGACGGAAAGCCGTTTCACACTTTTCCTGGAATTGCCCTAGCCCTTCATCGGGCTGCGCGGCTCGCCGTCGCGCCAGTCGCCGCTTGCCCACATATGGTCGAAGGCGGCGCGGTAGTCGGGAAAACGAAAGCTGTAGCCGGCGGCCTTGATCGCCGCATTGGTGACGCGCTTGTTCTCGCCATAGAAGGACCGCGCCATGGGCGAAAGCTGGGCGGTCTCGAAGGGAATTTCGGGCGGCGCCTCGACGCCCATCAGCGAAGCCGCATAAGCGACGACATCCTGCGGCGGCGCCGGCAGGTCGTCGGTGACGTTGAAGATGCCGCCTTTATTGCCCTTGATGAGCTGCCACAACGCGCCTGATATGTCGTCGCAATGGATGCGGTTGAACACCTGGTTCGGCTTGACCAGCCGCCTGGCGGTGCCGTTTTCCAGATTGACCAGCGCATTGCGGCCCGGGCCGTAAATGCCGGACAGCCGCAGGATTGCCACCGGCCGGCCGATATCCCCGCCGAGTTTCAACCAGTCCTGCTCGGCGGCCACCCGCATGACCGAGCGTTTCGAGACCGGGCGGCACGCGGCCGTTTCGTCGACCCAGGCGCCGCCATGATCGCCATAAACGCCGACCGTGGAAAGATAGCCGATCCATTGCAGCGCCGGCATTCGGGCGATTGCCACGCGGGCGGCTTTCAATACGGGATCGCCGTCAGCTTCCGGCGCGATCGAGATCACCAGATGCGTGGTTTTCTCCAGCGCTTCGCCGATTTCATGCGTCAGCGCGCCATCGAACAGCAGCGGGGCGATGCCGGCCTGGCGCAGCGCTTCGAATTTGTTGGCCGAGCGCGTCGTGCCGAAAATCGTGGCTGTCCCGGTGTCGGCGCTTGGGTCATCGGAAACAAGATTCTTACGAAGTGGGACCCCCACCCTAACCCTCCCCACAAGGGGGAGGGAATGCTGCCGCGCGACATTTTCCATAAGGTCAGGCGAGTCTGAGGTCGGCACCGACAGAAATCCCCCTCCCCCGTGTGGGGACGGTTTAAGGGTAGGGGTATTCGCAGCGAGCAACCCTTGCGGGCCGGCGCGGGCAAAAGCCTTGCCCGAATAGCCGGCGCCGAAGATGAATATCCGCTGTTCACTCATGCCTGCGTCCTGTCCGGCCGCGCCAGACGCCATTCGTCGCGCACGGCGCCATCGCTTTCCGTCTTCAGGCCGGTCGCGGCCCGCTCGGAATATTCGGCCTCGGACACAAGCCGCGCCAGCGCCCAAATTGCCGCGCCCCGCACCAGGGGCGAGGCATCGCCGAGCAGCGCGCGCACGGCGCCGGCAAGCGCGGCATCGCCGGAATTGCCGGCGGCGATCAGCACGTTGCGGACAAAACGGTCGCGGCCGATGCGCTTTATCGGCGAGCCCAAGAAGAAGGCGCGGAAGGCGGCGTCGTCCAGTTCGAGCAGTTCGGCGAGCGGCGGCTCGCGCAGATCGTCGCGGGCTGCGAGCTTGGCCTCCGAAGCCGCGCGGGCGAACTTGTTCCACGGGCAAGCGGCGAGGCAGTCGTCGCAGCCATAGATGCGGTTGCCGATTTTCTCCCGAAATTCATGCGGGATCGGCCCCTTGTTCTCGATGGTGAGGTAGGAGATGCAGCGCCGCGCATCGAGCCGGTAGGGCGCGGGGAAGGCGTTGGTCGGGCAGGCGTCGAGGCAGGCGCGGCAGGAGCCGCAGTGGTCGATCTCGACCCGGTCCGGTGCGAGTTCGGCCGTGGTGAAGATGGTGCCAAGGAACAGCCAGGAGCCGTGTTGGCGGCTGACCAGATTGGTGTGCTTGCCTTGCCAGCCGAGCCCGGCGGCCTCCGCCAGCGGCTTTTCCATGACCGGCGCAGTGTCGACGAAGACCTTCACGTCGCCGCCGGCGCGCGCCACGATCTTGCCGGCGATCTCCTTCAGCCGTCCCTTCATCACCTCGTGATAGTCGCGGTTCCTGGCATAGACGGAGATCGCGCCCCGATCGCGCTTGGCCAGCACGTCGCGCGGATCACGATCCGGGCCGTAATTCATCGCCAGCACGACGATCGAGCGCACTTCGGGCCAAAGCGTCGAAGGCTCGCTGCGCCGTTGCAAAGTCTCGGCGATCCAGCCCATCGAGCCGTGAAAACCGTTCGTGACGAATTCGGCCAGCCGCGCCGGTGCCAGCGGGATGGCATTTGGGGTGGTGACCGCGACGGCATCGAAGCCGGCGCGATGCGCCTCGCGGTCGATCAGCGCGCGCAGGGGTTCTTTCCTAGAAATCGAGGTCCGCATAATGCGACACCGGCGACAGGCCGCGCACACGGTCGGTCAACAGCGGCCGGAAGGAGGGCCGCGACTTCACCCGCGTATACCATTCGCGCGCCGCGGCGTGTTCGCGCCAGTCGATCTCGCCGAGATAGTCGAGCACCGAAAGCGTCGCGGCCGCCGCGAGATCGGCATAGGTGACCCGGCCACCGGCCAGCCAATGGCGGGTGCCGGCCAGCCAGTTGGTGTATTTCATGTGCTGGCGGATGTTGGCGCGCGCCGCACGGATCGCGCCCGAATCCGGCGACCCGCCGCCCGCCGTTTCCGGCATGATCGGCTTCAGCACGCGTTCGCGCACCAGATGCCGTGTGATCTCGCTTTCGGCCTTGTTCAAGTACCAGTCGATCAGCCGGCGGATTTCGGCGCGCTGCATCGGGTCCTCGGCGAACAGCCGCTTGTCGCGCTTGAGCACGCCGCGCGTCTCATCGAGATATTCCGAGATCACCGTCGCGCCGACGATCGGCACGTCGCCCTCGGCCAGCAGGATCGGCAAGGTGCCGGCCGGGTTGAGCGCCAAAAACTCCTTGCGCCGCGTCCACGGCTTTTCCTCGATCAGCGCCAGCTCCTCGCCATACTCGCCGAAGGCGAGGCGGACGAAGCGGCAGGTTGCGAACATGGGATGGTGGAAAAGCGTCAGCATGGTTCCGCGATGATAGGGCGCACTGGCGAATCGCCGACTGCGCCGATAAGTCTTGGCGGCCCACAATTCGGGCCGTCACGGTGCTGCGACCTATAGGGGGACTTCGGCGCCATGACAAGCAAGCCCTGTTCTCTCGCCGTCTTCCTAATGCCGAGGTGGAAATGGAAAGCCAGACCGTCGTCGAAGCCCTGCTGCTCGGCCTGCTGGAGGGGCTGACCGAATTCATTCCGGTGTCCTCGACCGGCCATATCCTGCTCGCCGGGCATTTCCTCGGCTTCCAGTCGACCGGCAAGGCTTTCGAGATCCTGATCCAGCTCGGCGCCATCCTGGCTATCCTCAGCGTCTATTTCCGGCGGCTGTGGCAAATGCTGCTCGACCTGCCGCATGACCGGCTGACGCGGCATTTCGTCATCGGCATCCTCATCGCCTTTCTGCCGGCGGCGATCATCGGCGCGCTGGCGCATGACTTCATCAAGACGGTGCTGTTCGAATCGCCAAGACTGATCTGCATCATGCTGATCATCGGCGGCGTCATCCTTTTGGCCGTCGATCGCATGAACCTCAAACCGGTCTATCGCGATGTCGAACGCTTCCCTACCCGGCTTTACCTGCAGATCGGCCTGTTCCAGTGCCTGTCGCTGATCCCCGGCACGTCGCGCTCGGGTTCGACCATCGTCGGCGCGCTGCTCCTGGGCGTCGACAAGCGCGCGGCGGCGGAGTTTTCTTTCTTTCTCGCCATCCCGACCATGGTCGGCGCCTTCGCCTTCGACCTGTTCAAGAACCGCAACTTGCTGTCGTCAGCCGATCTGCCGATCATCGCCATCGGCTTCGTCGCCGCCTTCGTCACGGCGCTGTTCGTGGTTCGCTTCCTGCTCGATTACGTCTCGCGCAACGGCTATTCGCTGTTCGGCTGGTGGCGGCTGCTGGTGGGCATTGTCGGGCTGGTGGCGTTGATGATCTGGGGGTGAGGAGCGATCCGCACCCTCCGCCTTCGTCATCCACGGGTCTCCGCGACGTCGCTCCGCTCCTGCTCCGCCCGTGGATGACGAACCTGGAATGGCCCCTCAGTTCCGCCCATAAAACGCGTTCTCGACATGCACCGGCCAGCGCCAAGGCAGCACCGCGACCATGTCGAAGCGCATCGACAGCCTGCCGTAGTCGGACTGGCGCGACAGCCAGATGTCGGCCGCCGCCTCGATGCGGCGCTCGGATTCGTGGCCGATCGCCTCCATGGCTTCCATCAGCGTGCGGCGCGCCTTGACCTCGACGAACAGCACCAGGTCGCCACGCCGCGCGATCAGGTCGATCTCGCCGAAGCGGGTACGGTGGCGGCGCGCCAGGATCCTGTAGCCCTTCATGATCAAGGCAATCGCGGCCAGCCATTCGCCGCGATGGCCGCGCCGATAGGCTTTCTGGCGGCTGGCGCTCGGGCGCTCAGCCATCAGCGCGGGCATCCCTAAGCTCCAGCAGCCGCCGGTAGAGCACCTGTTTCTGCCCGCCGGTCATCTTCGCGGCTTCCGCCGCGGCCTTTGAGGCTGGCATTTCGGCGGCGAGCGAGAGCAGCAGGCGGTCGATGTCCTCGGGCTCGTCGGCCTTGGCCTCGGCGGCGCCGACGCAGACGACGATCTCGCCTTTCGGCGTGTCGGCCGCCGCGTAGTGATCGGCCAACACCCTGAGCGTGCCGATGCGCATTTCCTCGAAAGTCTTGGTCAATTCACGGCCGATCGCGGCTTTACGCTCGCCGCCGAGGGCTTCGGCCATGGCGCCGAGCGACTCGGCCAGCCGGCGCGGCGACTCGAAGAAGATCAACGTCGCCGGCACGGCTCGCAGCGCTTCCAGCCGCGCCAGCCGCTGCCCCGATTTCACCGGCAGGAATCCGGCGAACAGGAAGGCGTCCGAGGGCAGGCCGGATGCCGTGAGTGCTGCAAGCGGCGCCGACGGGCCGGGGATCGGCACGACGCGGATGCCATGGTCGAGCGCTTCGCCAACCAGCCGATAGCCGGGATCGGAGACGAGCGGCGTGCCGGCGTCGGAAATCAGCGCAACGCTCCGGCCGTTCTCAAGGGCCGCGATCAGCTTCGGCCCGGCCTCGCCGGCATTGTGCTCGTGATAGGCCGTGGTGCGCCGGCGAATGCCGTAACGGTCGAGCAGCACGCGCGACACCCGCGTGTCCTCGCAGGCGACGATGTCGGCGGCGGCCAGCGTCTCCAGCGCGCGCAGCGTGATGTCGGCGAGGTTGCCGATCGGCGTCGCCACCAGGTAGAGCGCCGGCTCGAGCGGACGGGCCGCGATCTCGGTCTGCCCGACCACATAGCTGCGCTTGCCCGTCTCGCCAATCAATGATGCCGTCTCCGTTCAGCCCTGTTTGGCCTGCCAAAATCATATTTGGCATGGCTGGCGCGGGCTTGCAAAACTCACGTCGATGTAAGGTAGCCGCCATTCCTTCGCCACAGTAGGGAACGAAACCGGATTTGGCGGATTTAGCCCCTGATTCCCTAGGGAGGACAGGATGGAAAGCCTGACGATACAGGACGCTTTCGCGCCCTACTATGCCGGTCGCAACAGCGCCCCCCTGCCCAGGGACAAGCGCCTGCCTGCCGAAGACGAAGCCAGCCTGAGCAAGCGGGCCGCCAGGGCCTTGCCCACAAACGCCAGGCTTTCCAACAACAAACCAGACAGCACGACGGAGCACTGACCGAACGATGCCCAATCGCTTCGATATTTTCATCACCCGTCTTGAAACGAAAAGCGCCCGAGAAGGCGTGCCCCCACATCCGATCGGCGACCAGCACCGCGCCCGCCGCGACAAGGCGGACGCCAAGCCGGTTCGCGCTGGTGAATCGCACGCCGAGAAAGATCGCGCCAAACACCGCCACAAGCACGACGCTTGAATAACCTTCGCCACCTTCGCGGTGAGCGCGAAGACCGCCCTCACTTCGTCATCCTAGGGCGAAGCAAGGAGCGCAGCGACGCGGCGCAGACCCTAGGATCCATGCCATGACATCAAGCCGTTGCAACGGTGCAGAAATCTGGTCCGTCGCATCCCTCGACAAAGGCCGCGGCATGGATCCTCGGGTCAAGCCCGAGGATGACGAAAGCGTGGTTGCTCGGCCGCGTTTCTCATCCACTTTTTGCGTTCGGTGACTTTCGGGGATCATGCTCTACCGCGCCAGATCCGCCACCACGGCATCCAGCACGATCATGCCGGCCGGCGTGGCGCGCAGGCGGGCATTGCCGATCGGCGCCACCAGCCCTTCGCCCTGCAGCACCGACAGCCGCGCGCTCGACAGGCCGCGTCCGGAAAACGCCTCGTAGCGCGACAGGTCGATGCCCTCGGCGAGCCTCAGCCCCATCAGCAGGAATTCGTCGGCCTCTTCCGAGCGCGTCAGGATCTCGCCGCCGGTGACGCCATGGCCCTTGGCCTCGACCAGATTGGCCCAGGTCTCCGGCATCCTTTCGGCGATGGTCACCACCCGGTGGCCATTCTCGACGAAGCGGCCATGCGCGCCGGGGCCGACGCCGACATATTCGCCGTAGCGCCAGTAGGTCAGATTGTGCCGGCTTTCGGCGCCCGGCCGGGCGTGGTTGGAAATCTCGTAGGCCGGCAAACCATGCGCCGTGGTGATCTCCTGCGTCAATGCGTAGAGATCGGCGGCATGGTCGTTGTCGGGAATGATGAACTTCTTCGCCGCGTGCAGCGCGTGGAACGGCGTGCCTTCCTCGATGGTCAATTGATAAAGCGACAGATGGTCGGCGGCATGGCCGATCGCCTGTTCGAGCTCGGATGCCCAAGCCTCAGGTGTCTGACCGGGCCGGGCATAGATCAGGTCGAAGGACAGGCGCGGAAAGATCTCGCGCGCCAGGCCGATCGCATGCAGCGCTTCCTCGACATTGTGCAGGCGGCCGAGGAAACGCAAATCCTTGTCGTTCAGCGCCTGCACGCCGAGCGAGACGCGATTGACGCCGGCCGCGCGATAGCCGCGGAACCGCTCGGCCTCGACCGAGGACGGATTGGCTTCCAGCGTCACCTCGATGCCATCCGGCACCGTCCAGTTCTTCGCCACCGCGTCCAGAACCCTGGCCACCGTTTCGGGTTTCATCAGCGACGGCGTGCCACCGCCGAGGAAGATGCTGGTCACCTCGCGCGAGCCGGTGCGCTGGCGCATCGTTGCCAGTTCCGCCTCGAAGGCGTCGGCAAAGCGCTCCTGGTCCACCGGCTGGTGGCGGACATGGCTGTTGAAGTCGCAATACGGGCATTTGGCCGCGCAGAACGGCCAGTGGACATAAACGCCGAAACCGGGCGTCCGGTCGAGCGCCATGCTCATGCCGGTCCCAATCATTGCGCGCCCAGCCTGGCGCGGGCGAATTTCTGGAAAGCGCGGGCGCGGTGTGACAAAGCGGTCGCCTGGCCGGGCTTCCAGCCGTGTTTTTCCTCGGCGCTCATCTCGCCAAAGGTCTTTTCGAAGCCATCGGGCAGGAACACCGGATCATAGCCGAAGCCGAGCTCGCCGCGCGGCGGCCAGACCAGCGTGCCTTCCACCTCGCCGCGATAATATTCCGCCTCGCCATCAGGAAAGGCCAGACAAATGACGGCGACGAAGCGGCCCGTTCGCCGCGACGGCTCGGCCGCGCCGACTTCCTGCAATGCCACTTCCGTGCGCTGCATGGCCATGGCGAAATCGCGCGTTCCCTCAGGGGTTTCGGCCCAGTTGGCGGTGTAGACGCCGGGCGCGCCGTCGAGCGCGTCGACGCACAGGCCGGAATCGTCCGACAGCGCTGGCAGGCCGGTCGCCTTTGCGGCGGCCAGCGCCTTGATGTAGGCGTTCTCCTCGAAGGTGGTGCCGGTTTCGTCAGGTTCCGGCAAGCCATAATCCTTGGCCGATTTCGCTTCGAAGCCGAACGGCCCCATCAGGTCGGCGAATTCGCGCAGCTTGCCGGCATTGTGGCTGGCGACGACGATCTTCTTCCCATCAAGCGTATGAACGGTCGGCGAATGCATCAAAGGCCCCAGATTCTTGGCTCGGCGAACTCGATCGAATTGCCCGAGGGGTCGCGTATATAGATCGAACGGCCACCTTGCGGCCATTCGAATTCGCTTTCTATGGCGATGTTTTTCGCCTCGAGATGCGCTCTCCAGCGGGTGATCTCGTCGGTGGTTGCCGCGAAGCAGAGATGACCTTCGCCGATCGTGCCGTGCGGCGGCACTTTCAGCTTGGCATCGGGTGCGGGCGGGATTCTGGTCGCCTCGGCGTTGAAGATCAGCAGCACGCCGGGTCCGCAGCGGAAGAAGAGATGGCGGCCGTCGACCTTGCCGAGCAGGTCAAGGCCGAGAATATCGGTGTAGAAGGTTTCGGCGGCAGTGAGATCGGCGACGTAGAGGGCCGATTCCAGGATCGCGGAGGGTGTCACGAGGCACCCCCCTCTGGCCTGCCGGACCCGGCCCTACGCTGTCGCTCCGGGCGTTCGTTGTTCGGAAAGCCAAGCAATTGGCTTCCCGTCCGCTGCGCGGACCACTCCTCACCCTCCGCAAGGGGGGAGATCAGCAGTTTCAGCGTCACCGCACCCCTTGCGCCATTGATAGTTGGCGAAGGCAAACCAGACATCCGATCTCCCCCCTTGAGGGGGAGATGCCCGGCAGGGCAGAGGGGGGTGAAGCTCGGCATTTGAAAACTACGCCACCGCCATCTGCTGCAAACTCACCAGCCGCGAGATACCTTTCTTGGCCAGGCCCATCAGGGCGGCGAACTGGTCTTCGGAGAAGGGCTCGCCCTCGGCGGTGCCCTGGATCTCGACGATGCCGCCCTTGCCGGTCATGACGAAATTGGCGTCGGTGCCGGCCGAGGAGTCCTCGAGATAATCGAGGTCGATCACCGGCCGGCCGTCATGGATGCCGCAGGAAATCGCCGCGACATGGTCCTTCAGCACCTTGGAAACACTGGCCATCTGCCGCGCTTCCATCCAGCGCAGGCAGTCGTACAGCGCCACCCAGCCGCCGGTGATCGAGGCAGTGCGGGTGCCGCCATCGGCCTGGATGACATCGCAGTCGACGGTGATCTGCTGTTCGCCCAGCGCCTGCAAATCGACCACGGCGCGCAATGAACGGCCGATCAGGCGCTGGATCTCCAGCGTGCGGCCGCCTTGTTTGCCGGCGGAGGCTTCGCGGCGCATGCGCTCGCCGGTGGAGCGCGGCAGCATGCCGTATTCGGCCGTCACCCAGCCCTTGCCGGAATTGCGCATCCAGCCGGGAACCTTCTCCTCGAGGCTTGCCGTGCACAGGACATGGGTGTCGCCGAACTTCACCAGGCACGAGCCTTCGGCGTGCTTGGAGACGCCGCGCTCGAAGGAGATGGCGCGCATTTCGTCGAATTGGCGTTTGGAGGGGCGCATTCGGCCTGCTTTCTATCAGTTTTGAAATCGTGGCCGGCTTTTAGACGCATGGGGGGCAGCGCGCAAAGGAAAACGGTCCGGGTGATCCGACGCAGACACTGGTTGCGCGCGCCGCGCCGAAGTCTATATCCTCAGCAAGGAGGTTTTCGGCCGAATGACCAAGGCAATCGATCCCGGTTCGCAGCCGCTTGCGCTTCAATCGCTCGACATGCGCTCACGCGACATCTTCCGGCGCATCGTCGATTCCTATCTCAGGGACGGCGAGCCGGTGGGCTCGCGCAGCCTGTCGCGCATCCTGCCCTCCTCGCTGTCGCCGGCGACCATCCGTAATGTGATGAGCGACCTCGAACATCTCGGGCTGATCTACGCGCCGCACATCTCGGCCGGCCGGCTGCCGACCCAGGCCGGCCTGCGCTTCTTCGTCGACGCCTTCATGGAGCTTGGCGACCTCTCCGACGAGGAGCGCCGCACCATCGAGGCGCAGGTGCGGGCATCGGGCTCGGGCGCGACGCTGGAGCATATGTTGACCGAGGCCAGCCAGATGCTGTCGGGCATGTCGCGCGGCGCCGGCCTGGTGCTGGCCGCCAAGAACGAGGTGGCGCTGAAGCATATCGAGTTCATCCAGCTGGAGCCGACCAAGGCGCTTGCCGTGCTGGTGTCGCAGAATGGCGACGTCGAGAACCGTGTCGTCGACCTGCCGGCGGGCATCACCGTCTCGCAACTGCACGAAGCCTCGAATTTCCTCAACGCGCATATTCGCGGCCGCACGCTGGCCGAGGCGCGCAGCGAGATCGCACGCATCAAGGAAGAGACGAGAGCCGCACTCGACACGCTGTCGCAGGACCTCGTCGAGAAAGGGCTGGCGGTATGGGCGGGCGCGGAAAGCGGCCTGCCGGCGCGGCTCATCGTACGCGGGCGCGCCAATCTGCTCGAAAACGTCACCGCGCAGGCCGACATCGAACTGCTGCGGCATCTGTTCGAGGACATGGAGACGCAGGACGGATTGATTCAGCTGCTCGACCTTGCCGAGCAGGGATCGGGCGTACGCATCTTCATCGGCTCGGAGAACAAGCTGTTTTCGCTGTCGGGCTCATCGCTGGTGGTCGCACCCTACCGGGACAAGGATGCCCGCGTGGTCGGCGCGCTCGGCGTCATCGGCCCGACCCGGCTCAACTATGCCCGTATCGTGCCGATGGTCGACTATACGGCGCAGCTGATATCCCGCATGCTGCGGTAAGATATTTCGGCACGGCCTACGGGATGTCGACGCACCTTCGAGTGCGGCACCGAACGAACAGGCCGCAAGGAGAAAAACAATGGCGCTCGAATCGTTCAAGGCCCAGATCAGCTTGCTGCTGGAGGAGATGGTCAACCAGCCGGAAGACGCGCATGAAGTGCAGGAGCAGCTGCGCGAAAAACTGCGCGAGATGCGCGCCATGGGCCTGCCGCTACCGGCCGATCTCGTCGAACTGGAAAGGCGCCTCGACAGCGACCTCGACGCCACAGAGGCCTGACCGCCGCTCCGGCGCCGCTTCAACTCGACGTGTGGCGTGGAACAATCGCGATGGTCAGCCGTTGCCGCTGGCCGTGGCAACCGATTGCCGACACGTTGCGGAGGATCCCATGATCCGATTTGCTTCAATGGCCGCCATCCCGGTTGGCCTTGTGATTGCCAGTTCGGTCTTGGCCGCCGACCAACCGGTCCTAAGAGGCGCGGCCGCCTTCGGCGACTGGCGCGCCGACGAACCCGGGGTGCGCCGGCTGATCAAGCCGGAAGACCTGCCGAAACCCTATGCCACCAAATCGGCCTCGAACAGCGCCGGCCTTGCCGACATGCCGGCCGATACAAAGCCACGGCTGCCGCCCGGATTCTCGGCCGAGCTGATTGCGTCCGGCATCGACAATCCGCGCGTCGTGCGCATCGCGCCGAATGGCGACCTGTTCGTCGCCGACAGCGAAGCCAACCAGCTTCGTGTCTACCGCCTGGCTCCAGGCAGCGCGAAACCCGCCGAGAAAAGCATCTTTGCCGGCAAACTTAACCAGCCTTATGGGGTTGCTTTCTATCCGCCGGGCAACGACCCGCAATGGGTCTATGTCGCCAACAGCGACAGCATCGTGCGCTTCGCCTACCGCAAGGGCGCGCTGAAGGCCTCCGGCAAGCCGGAGACGATCGTCGACAACATCCCCTCGAACCACCACTGGACCCGCGACATCGCCTTTTCTCCTGACGGCAAGACGCTTTATCTCTCGGTCGGCTCCGGCTCGAACATCGCCGAGGATATGAGCAGGAAGCCGGATGGCGGCCTCGATGCGTGGGTGAAGTCGGAGCCGCTCGGCGCCACCTGGGGTGCCGAGGAAGGCCGCGCCGACGTGCAGGCCTTCGATCCGGACGGCAAGAACGGCCGCATCGTCGCCACGGGCCTCCGCAACTGTTCCGGCATGACGGTGCAGCCGGCGACCGGCGTGCTGTGGTGCGTTGTCAATGAGCGCGACGCGCTCGGCGACAATGTGCCGTTCGAATATGCAACCGCTGTCAGGCAGGGCGCCTTCTATGGCTGGCCTTGGTACTATATCGGCAACAACGAGGATCCGCGCCACAAAGGCGCGCGCCCCGATCTTGCCGGCAAGGCCGATATTCCCGACGTGCTGATGCAGGCGCATTCGGCGCCCCTCAACATCGCCTTCTACGACGGCAAGGATCTGCCCGCCGACACCGGATTTCCCAAGGAATACAGGGGCGATGCCTTCGTGGCCCTGCACGGTTCGTGGAACCGCGGCAACAGGACCGGCTACAAGGTCGTCCGGCTCAAGTTCAAGGACGGCAAGCCGACCGGCGAGTACGAGGATTTCATGACCGGTTTCGTCATCTCCAACGGCGAGGTCTGGGGCCGGCCGGTGGGCGTGGCGGTGGCGAGCGACGGCGCGCTGATCGTGACCGAGGACGGCAACGGCACGATCTGGCGCGTGACCTACGGGGGCGGTCGTTCCTGACCGCGCCTCGGCGTGGTGCAATGGAATCCGGCTTCAGGGAATTCACGCGAGCCCGGCTTCGTGCGACAAGGCGCCGTCCCAACAGCGTTTCCGGACGCAAGGCCGCATCATGACCCTCACCGGCTTCCTCGCCTATAGCGCCGCTCTCGGCGTCGCCGCCGCCATTCCAGGCCCCGGGATCACGGCGCTTGTCGCGCGTGCGCTGGGCTCCGGCTTCCGCTCGTCGCTGGCCATGTCCTTCGGCCTGATGGTTGGCGATCTCACTTATCTGACCGCCGTGGTGCTGGGCCTCGCCCTCGTCGCGCAGACCTTCGGCATGGTGTTTTTTGCGATCAAGTGGGCCGGCATCGCCTATTTGGCTTTTCTCGGCTGACGCTTCTGGACCGCCGGCATCACACCCGAGACCGTCGAAGCGAAAAAGGGCAAGGCCGGATTGCTGTCGAGCTTCGCCGCCGGCCTTACCGTGACGCTCGGCAATCCGAAGACGATGATCTTCTATCTCGCCATCACGCCGACCATCGTCGACCTGAAGACGATCACGCCTGCCGACTATGGTCTCCTCGCGGCGCTGACGGTCGTCGTCCTGTTCGTCGTGCTGGTGCCTTACCTGGCGCTCGCCGCCAAGGCGCGCTGGTTCCTGAAATCGCCGCGCGCGCTGAAGGCCCTGAACCGCACGGCGGCCGGTTTCATGATCGGCGCAGCGGCAGCGATCGCCGCCCGCCAATAGGGGGCTTTCTGCGAATCCGTTCCAGAAACGGGCGTCGCCCCGAAACGCTTTTCCAAGGCGGAAGCGTTTTAGACACAAGCCCTACTCGGATATTTTCGGCCGACGGTCTATCTTGCGCGATCGAAGGCTCTATCTTGCCGGCTGATGCCAATCGCCTGAAATCCTGGGAGCGAAACCAATGAACAAGCCCGTCACCTCCGCCCGCGTCCCCGGCCGCGGCCGCATCTACGGCTCCATCACCGACACGATCGGCGACACGCCCCTGGTACGGCTCGACAAGTTCGCCAAGGAGAAGGGCATCGTTGCCAATCTCGTCGCCAAGCTCGAATTCTTCAATCCGATCGCCTCGGTCAAGGACCGCATCGGCGTGGCGATGATCGAGGCGCTGGAAGCGGCCGGCAAGATCTCGCCCGGCAAGACGACGCTGATCGAACCGACCTCGGGCAACACCGGCATCGCGCTCGCCTTCGCCGCCGCCGCCAAGGGGTACAAGCTGATCCTGACCATGCCCGAGACGATGTCGGTCGAGCGCCGCAAGATGCTGGCTTTGCTTGGCGCGGAGCTGGTGCTGACCGAAGGGCCGAAAGGCATGAAGGGCGCCATCGCCAAGGCCGACGAGCTGGCCGCGACCATCCCCAATGCCGTCATCCCGCAGCAGTTCGAAAACCCCGCCAATCCGGAAATCCACCGCAAGACGACAGCGGAGGAAATCTGGAACGACACGCAGGGCGAGATCGACATTTTCGTTGCCGGCATCGGCACCGGCGGCACCATCACCGGCGTCGGCCAGGTCCTGAAGAAGCGCAAGCCCTCGCTGCATGTCGTCGCCGTCGAGCCGGAAGCCTCGCCGGTGCTGTCTGGCGGCCAGCCAGGCCCGCACAAGATCCAGGGCATCGGCGCCGGCTTCGCGCCAAAGATCCTCGACACCACGATCTATGACGAGATCGTCAAGGTTTCCAACGAGGATTCCGTCGCCAATGCGCGCCTCGTCGCCCGCCTCGAAGGTGTGCCGGTCGGCATTTCGTCGGGTGCGGCCCTGCAGGCGGCAATCGTCATCGGCTCACGGCCGGAGAACAAGGGCAAGACCCTTGTCGTGGTCATACCCGACTTCGCCGAGCGTTATTTGTCGACGATCCTGTTTGAGGGGCTGGGGGCTTAGGGTTCCGTACGCCGGAATCAGAACCCCGTCAGTCGAGTCCCTTCGCGCCCCCCTCTGCCCTACCGGGCATCTCCCCCACTAAGGGGGAGATCAGCAGTTTCACTGAAGGCGCTTTTTTTCGACGCTGGTGATTGGCGAAAGCCGTCGTGACATCTGATCTCCCCCTAGTGGGGGAGATGTCCGGCAGGACAGAGGGGGCGCTGTCCCGCCAACCTTCCGCATCATGAAACTGGCCCGCTAAAAAATCCTCTCGTGGCGCCTGCCACCAGCTTGAGCAGAGCCCTGCTTCCGGTTCATATCGCCAACGGCCCGTCTGTTCGGGCCGGGGGAGTATCTCATGTACAAGCTCTACACGCGTCCCGGCAGCGGCGGCTTTGTCATCGAGGCGGCGCTGGCGCTGGCGAACGCACCCTTCGAGCAGATCGACGTGCCGAAGACCGACCGGCCCGATCCGGCTTTCCTGGAGATCAGCCCGCTGAACCAGGTGCCGGTGCTGACCTTGCCGGACGGCCGCTCGATCACTGAATCGGCGGCGATCTGCATCCTGCTTGCAGAGCGCCACCCCGAGGCTGGCCTGGCACCGGCGATCGACGCGCCCGCGCGCGCCGAGTTCCTGCGCTGGATGGCCTTCATGTCGTCGGTGATCTACCCGGCGATGTTGCGCTTCTATTACGCGCCGCGCTACACGGCCGATGCCGACGGCGCCGAAGCCGTCAAGCAGGCTGCCGTCGCCGAGATGAATCGCGGCTTTGCCGTCATCGATGCCGCCTTGCGCGGCCGTGACTGGCTTGCCGGCGAGGCGATGTCGGTGGCCGATATCTACCTGGTGATGCTGGTGGCCTGGCATCCCGACACAGGCAAGGCGCGCGCAGCCTGGCCGAACATTGAACGCCTGTGGAGCGAACTGCGTGCGCATCCGTTGGTGCAAAAGCTTAACGCATCGCACCAGATGTGGCCGGGCTGAAAGATCGCCGGGAGCGGCAGCGCCTTTCAGCGCTCAGTTTTTAACAAGCGCAGCCCGTTTTGCCTGCAGGAAGCGGCGCAGCGCCGGATCACGTTCGAGGCCGATGGCCCGGTCATAGGCTTCGACCGCATGCACCACATTGCCGAGCCTGGCCAGCAGGCCGGCGCGGGCGGCCCAGTAGGGTTGATAGTCGGCGAGGCGCTTGTCATCACCCAGCACGTAAAGCGCGGCCAGCCCCGCCGTCGCCCCGTCTGTCTCGGCGATGGCCACCGCGCGGTTGATCGCCACGACGGGCGAACCTGATATCATCGACAGCGCATCGTAGAGCTGCCTGATCGCGGCCCAGTCGATGCGGCCACTCAGCCGTCGCGTCGTATGGGCCGACTGCACCGCTGCCTCGAGCTGATAGCGGCCGATGACGCCCCTGGTCGCGGCATGGCCAAGCAGGGCCTCGGCCTCGTCGATCAAGACATCGTCCCACAGGGCGCAATCCTGCGCGGTCAGCGGCACATAATCGCCGGCGGCATCGCGTCGGGCGGGCCGGCGCGCCTCGGCAAACAGCATCAATGCAAGCAGGCCAAGCGCCTCCGGCTCGTCAGGCAGAAGCGAGGCCACCAGCCGGCCAAGCCAGATGCCTTCGCTCGCCAAATTGCGGCGCCGCGTCTCGGTGCCGGCCGGATCGGACCAGCCTTCGGCGAATGCCGCGTAGATCGCTTCCAGCACGGCGTCCAGCCGTTCGCCAAGCTCGGCCCGCTCCGGCACACGGAACGGAATGCCGGTTTCGCGGATACGGGTTTTCGCGCGCACCAGGCGTTGGCTCATCGTTGCCGGTGAGACAAGAAACGCCGAAGCGATCGTCGCGGCATCGAAGCCGAGGATGGTCTGCAGGATCAGCGGTGCGCGCACGCCCGATTCGATCGCCGGATGGGCACAGGCGAACATCAGGCGCAACCGCTCGTCGGGCAGGTCTTCGTCGGTCATGCGCGCCTCCATCTCTTCGGCAATCAACTTGAGATGCTCGCGGCCAGCCTCCCGGGTGAGCCGCCGGCGCACCGCATCGACGCGGCGTCGCCGCGCCACGGCAAGCAGCCAGGCTTCCGGCTGCGCGGGCACACCGGTTCGCGGCCAGCGTTCGAGCGCGGCCGCGAACGCATCCGCCAGCACGTCCTCGGCGCCGGCAACGTCGCGCGAGCGCGCCGCGAGCCAGGCGACCAGCTTGCCGTAGCTCTGCCGGGCGGCTGCTTCGGCCGCCGCCCACGCCTGCTCAGAACGATCGTCCATCACATTTTCATTGCTCGGTGACGTACTCGGTCATTTCCCAGATGGGCCGTACCTCGACCGTGCCGGTGCTGGCGGCGGGACAGCGCGCCGCCCATTCGATGGCCGTGTCGATGTCGGCCGCCTCGATCATATAAAACCCGGCAAGCTGCTCCTTGGTGTCGGCATAGGGGCCGTCGAGCACGTTGGTCTTGGCGCCGGCCATCCGCACCGCAGTGGCCGCCTGGGTCGGGCGCAGCCGTTCGCCAGCCAACCACGCGCCGGATTTCTTCAAAGCTTCGGTATAGGCACCGTAGGCCGCGAGGGTCTGCTGGATCTGTTCTTTCGGCGCATTCGCCATCGCGGCTTCGTCATTGTAGATCAAAAGCATGTATCGCATGGGTCTTCTCCCGTGGTTTCGAAGGCCGCTCCGTTGCGGGCCGAACGTATGTCGTGCGGCGGCGACCGATTTCGACAGGCTGCGGAAAACTTTCGGCTGCAGTCGCGCCTTGCGCAAGCCGGCAGGTCGTCTAATGGCACGTTTGCGGGTTGGCATTTGCGTCCCGCCGTCTAAACTCTGGTCGGTCCGCGTCGAGGAGGGTGATGCGGTTGTCGCTATCCCAGGGAGGAAAACACGTGCTCTTTTTCAGAACGAAGTTCATCGCGGCTGGCATGGTGGCCCTTTCGCTGGGCGTGGGTATCTGCGCTGCCAGGGCCGACGAGTTCATCAACGTGCTGACCGGCGGCACTTCCGGGGTCTACTATCCGCTCGGCGTCGCGCTTTCGGAAATCTACGGCAAGACCATTCCGGGCGTGCGTACCCAGGTCCAGGCGACAAAGGCTTCGGTGGAGAACCTGAACCTTCTGGAGCAGGGCAAAGGCGAGATCGCCTTCGCGCTCGGCGATTCGGTGAAAGCCGCCGCCGAAGGCGACGCCGATGCCGGTTTCCCGCAAAAGCTCGAAAAGCTGCGCGCGATCGCGGCCATATACCCCAACTATGTCCAGATCGTCGCCAGCCAGGAGTCCGGCATCAAGTCCTTCGCCGACTTAAAGGGCAAGAGCCTGTCGGTCGGCGCACCGAAATCCGGGACCGAACTCAACGCGCGCGCCATCTTCGGGGCGCTGGGCATGAGCTACAGCGATCTGTCGAGGACCGAATACCTGCCGTTCGGCGAATCGGTCGAACTGATCAAGAACCGCCAGCTCGACGCCACGCTGCAGTCGGCGGGGCTCGGCGTCGCGTCGATCAAGGACCTTGCTTCATCGCTGCCGATCACCGTGGTGGCGGTTCCGGCCGAGGTCGCCCAGAAGCTGGGCGCGCCGTTCCAGGCGGCGACCATTCCCGCCGGCACCTACCAGGGCCAGAAGGAGGACGTCCCGACGCTGGCCATCACGAACATCCTGGTGACCCGGTCCGACCTGTCGGATGACGAAGCCTATCAGATGACCAAGCAGTTGTTCGAACACCTCGACCAGATGGTTGCCGCGCACAATGCCGCCAAGTCGATCAAGCTCGAGGACGCGATCAAGGGGCTGCCCATCCCGCTGCATCCGGGCGCCGCGCGCTACTACAAGGAAAAGGGCATGATGTGACAAGCGGCTATGGCCGGGAACCGGGCGGCCGGCTCCCGGCCGATTGAAGGCGCAAGTCCCATGGCTCAGACGGCCGGCATCGAGACAAGAACAGAGGCCACGGCGGAAGATTTCCACGACCCGACCGGAGGCGGTTTCGCGCCATCGCGAGAAGGCCGGCTGCTGTTCTGGATCGCGGTCATCTTCTCACTGTTCCAGATTGCCACGGCCGCCCACATCCTCAGCATCCCGAGTCAGGTGCTGCGCGCCTCCCATGTCGGCTTCCTGATGCTGCTGGCTTTCCCGCTCGTCGCATCCGCGCGCAAGCTGGGCGCCGCCGGACGGACGCTCGCCTGGGCGCTGGCCCTGGCCGGTGTCGCCGTCGCCGCTTACCAGTATCTCGAATACCAGCCGCTGATCCTGCGCGCCGGCGACCTGAACACGGCCGACCTGATCTTCGGCGTCATCGCGCTGGTCACCGTCTTCGCGGCTGCCTACGCGATGATGGGGCCGGCCTTGCCGGTCATCTCCGGGTGTTTTCTTCTCTATGCGCTGTTCGGCCAGCATCTGCCGTCGCCGCTGAACCATCGCGGCTACGACTTTTCGCAAGTCGTCGACCAGATGGCCTATGGCACGGAAGGCATCTATGGCATCCCGATCTACGTTTCGGCCACCTACATCTTCCTATTCATCCTGTTCGGCTCGTTCCTGGAACGCGCCGGCATGATCAAGCTTTTCACGGACGTGTCGCTGGGTTTCGTCGGCCATGCACGCGGCGGCGCGGCCAAGGTGGCGGTGATCGCATCAGGGCTCATGGGCACGATCTCAGGATCCGGCGTCGCCAATGTGGTCACCACGGGCCAGTTCACCATTCCGCTGATGAAGCGCTTCGGCTACCGTGCGGCCTTTGCGGGCGGCGTCGAGGCCACGGCCTCGATGGGCGGACAGATCATGCCACCGGTGATGGGCGCGGTCGCCTTCATCATGGCCGAGACGCTCGGCGTCGAATATTCCGAAATCGTCAAGGCGGCGATCATTCCCGCCTTGCTCTATTTCGCCTCGGCCTTCTGGATGGTGCATCTCGAAGCCGGGAAACACAATCTGCTTGGCCTGTCCCGGGCCGAATTGCCTTCGCCGCTCGCGGCATTCCGCCGGGGCTGGTACCTGATCCTGCCATTGGCAGTCCTCATCTACCTGCTGTTCTCGGGCTACACGCCGCTCTATGCCGGCACGATCGGACTCGCCATGACGGTGCTGCTGATCCTCGGCGGCTCGGTGGCGCTCGGACTGCCCTCGCCCATCCTGCGCGCCGCCTTCTGGATCGGTCTGGGTCTGGTCGCCGCCAGCTTCTTCAAGATGGGCATCAACGCCATTCTCGCCGCCGCCGCCGTGCTGATCGTGGCAAACCTCTTCGTCTCGGGCGGGCGCGACACGCTAATCGCCTGCCGGGATTCGCTGGCCGAAGGCGCGCGCACGGCGCTGCCGGTCGGCATTGCCTGCGCCGTGGTCGGCGTCATTGTCGGCACCATGACGCTGACCGGCGTCGCGACGGCCTTCGGTGCCTTCATCGTCTCCATCGGCCAGTCCAGCCTGTTCCTGTCGCTTGTCCTGACGATGGTGACTTGCGTCGTGCTGGGTATGGGCATTCCGACCATTCCAAACTACATCATTACGGCCTCGATTGCAGGGCCGGCGCTGCTTCAGCTTGGCGTGCCGCTGCTGGTCGGCCACATGTTCGTGTTCTATTTCGGCATCCTGGCGGATCTGACGCCGCCGGTGGCGCTTGCCTGTTTCGCCGCCGCGCCGATCGCCCGGGAAAGCGGATTGAAAATCGCCTTCGAGGCAATAAAAGTCGCCGCCGCCGGTTTTGTCGTGCCGTTCATGGCCGTCTACACGCCGGCTCTCATGCTGCAGGACGGCGGCCCACTGTCGGCGGCGGTCGGGTATTGGCCCGCGGTCGCCTATATCGTCGTCAAGGCCGTGCTGGCGATCGGCTTGTGGGGGGCGGCCGTGATCGGCTTCCTGCGCACGCGGCTGACCGTATGGGAACGGTTCGCGGCCGCCGCCGCCGCCTTCCTACTAGTAGCGGCGGTGCCGTTGACCGACGAGGCCGGCTTTGTCCTATCGCTGCTGGTGGTGAGCGCGCACTGGTACCGCACCCGCACCGTGTCCGGCGCTCCCGGGCCGACGATCCCGTGAGCCTCTGCATCCTGTCCGCCGGCAAGACAGTGGCGCTGGCTGCCACCGCCTTCACCCTGTCGTGGACGCATTCGGTCGAACGGACGCGCTGGGCGGAAGACTGGACGGTGACGCCTTCCGGCCTGCAAGTCGTCGAGGCGCGCATCGAAGGCTCGGGCGCCGGCATGGAGCCACCCGAGGGCGCGGTGCTTCGCGGCGGCTGGTGGGTCTACGCGCCCAGCATCGGTACGCAGCGCCGCGTCGTGCTAGCCGCCTCCGGGGCGACTGGCGATGGGTGGACGCTGTGCACCCCTCAGGGCTGCAGGGAACTTGGCAAGACAGCGGGCGGAGCGATCGTGCTGGAGGCTTGCGAACCCGCCAGCACAAGCCAGCCGCGGTAGCCCGTGATCGTCCCGGCGAGCGGGTGTGAAATCCGGGCCGACCTTCTATCTCGAAACCCAGCGAGCCATGCCGTTAGCCGGCTTGCATCGAAGGATTCAGGTGGATGGCCTGGCTTGGGACGGCTTGACTTGTTACGGCTTGACCAGGGAAGGTCGCTCACGCAGGCCTCGGCTGCTCGTGTCCTGCGACACCAAGCCAGCCGGAGGCGGCATCAAAGACGTGGCGATGCCGCACGCCGCCTGTCGGCGAAAATCGGGCGCTCGGCGCGGTAGGTCGTGGCGCGGGAGTCGGCACCCGGCCTGCAGATGCGGCTGTTGTGGCGGCTCTCGAACGTCATGGTCAGTGCGCGCCCAGCGACGTGCCGCGGCGGGCGCAAGCCGGCCCGGGGCCGCGCATGTAATAGCGCTCGGGCCGATAGGTCGGCGCAACGAATTCGCGGATGGCGGCGGCATAGCCGATGAGGTGCGTGAGGAAGTTCATTTTACCTGTCCCTGTCCCGTTTTCGGATGTCCTTTCCGATTTGCGGGAATGATAGCATCGAGGCGTGAATAGTCGGTGAACGTGATGTTAATTTCTGGTCGAAAACCCGTTGCTTCGTGGCCGGAATGCGGCCGATTCGGGGTGTTTCGGCGCCTTTTGTCGCCATTTTCGTCGGTGTGACTTTTGCATCACATATGTTTCGTTTGAATGTCGCCTGCGCGCGGTTCTGTTTCAACTTCCAGACGGCCGCCGGAAATTTCATTTGCCTCCTGCCAATGGGGACCGGAACCGGCCCATGCACCGGACGTTGAGCCTTGGGCCGGCATGCCGGCTCGCTGCCAAAGGCAGGCCAACAATCCCGAAACAGCAAGAGCAATGGAAAGGCTGAAACCATGGGCTTCTTTTCGAAGGACATCAAAACGCTGGACGACCTGTTCGTGCATACTCTGCGCGACATCTATTATGCCGAAAAACAGATCGAGAAGGCGTTGCCGAAGATGATCGACAAAGCCACCGACGCGCAGCTGAAGGCTGGCTTCGAAAAACATCTCGAGCAGACAAGGGGCCACGTCGAACGCGTCGAGGAGGTGTTTGAACTGCGTGGCGTCAAGGCAAAGACGGTCAACTGCCCGGCCATTGACGGCATCCTCGAGGAGGCCGACGAGGTAAGCGGCGATATCGACGACAAGGAGGTGCTGGACGCTGCCCTGATCGCTTCGGCGCAGGCGGTGGAGCACTACGAGATGACCCGCTACGGCACGCTGATCGCCTGGGCCAAGCAGCTTGGCCGCAGCGACTGCGCCGATCTGCTGGCCAGGAACCTCAAGGAAGAGCAGGCGACGGATCGCAAGCTGACCGAAATGGCGGAAAGCAAGATCAACCTGCAGGCCGCCGAATAAGGGGCTGAGGGCCAAGACCGGAGGCAGTCGCGCCGGCCTTGGCCCGACCGGATTGGAACCGGTTGCGACGTTGTCCGTTGCACCTCATCTTTTATCGGAAATCGTCTTTCTTAACAGGAATCGTCATGGCGCCGCGTCCGGCCTGGAGAGGCTACCTGAAGCTTTCGCTGGTCACCTGCGCCATCGAACTGACCAATGTCGTCACTCATGCCGAGAAAGTCTCGTTTCGCATTCTCAACCGCCAGACCGGCAACACGGTGAAGCGGATCTATGTCGACGCCGAAACCGGCAAGCCGCTTGGGGACGATGACGAGATCAAGGGTTACGAAGACGACAATGGCGAGTTCATCCATATCGAGGAAGACGAGATCGAGGCCGTACAGATCGAGTCGTCGCATACGATGGGGCTCGACGGTTTCGTCGACAAATCCTCCATCGAGCAGATCTACCTGGATACCCCCTACTACGTCACACCGGCCGACAAAGTCTCACAGGAAGCCTTCGCCGTCATCCGCGACGCCATGGCCGGCAAGAAGATGGCGGGGCTGGCCCGCATCGTGCTCTATCGGCGCGAACGTCCCGTGGTCATCGAGCCGCTCGGCAAGGGCATGTTGCTGACGACGTTGCGCTACGACAACACCGTGCGCCAGCCTGACACCGTCTTCGGCGACATCGAGGCGGTGAAGACGGATCAGGAAATGACCGATCTGGCCGAGCTCATCATCGACAAGAAGAAGGCGAAGTTCGATCCTTCGAAGTTCGAGGATAAATACGAGGACGCGCTGCTCGAGCTCATTCGTGCCAAGAAGGCTGGCCGCAAGGCGCCGAAGGCCAAGGCGCCGCCCAAGCCCTCCAATGTGGTCAACCTGTTCGATGCGCTGAAGAAGAGCCTTTCGTCCGAAGGCGGTTCCGGCACCGGCCGCGCAAAGACCGCGGCGAAGGCAAAAGCGGCGACCAAGCGCGGCAAGCCGAAAGAAGCCGCGACCAAGCGCAAGTCGGCGTGAGGATGCGAACAGATGGCTAGCCTCGAACAATATCATGCCAAACGCGATTTCAAGAAGACCGCGGAGCCGGCCGGCAAGGTGGTCCGCAAGAAGGGCGAGGCCGGCGGCATCTTCGTCATCCACAAGCATGCCGCGACCAGGCTGCACTACGACCTTCGCCTGGAACATGCGGGCGTGCTGTGGAGCTGGGCGGTGACGCGCGGGCCAAGCCTCGACCCGCATGAGAAACGGCTGGCCGTGCATGTCGAGGATCATCCTATCGACTATGCGCCGTTCGAAGGCACCATCCCAAAGGGCGAATATGGCGGCGGCTCGGTCATCGTCTGGGACGAAGGCACGTGGACGCCCGACGGCGACCCGGCCAAGGCGATGAAGAAGGGACATATCGATTTCGAACTCAACGGCCACAAGCTGCACGGCCGCTGGCATCTGGTGCGGCTGAGACCGCGCCCCGGCGAGAAGCGCGACAATTGGCTGCTGATCAAGTCGGGTGATGCCGCCGCGCGTCCGGGCGAGGATATTCTAAAGGACGAGCCCAGATCGGTGAAGTCCGGCCTGACGATCGAGGAGGTCGGCGAAGGCAAGGCCGCCAAGGGCGAGAAACCGAAGGTCTGGCACTCCAACAAGCCGGTCGCCGGCACGGCGAAGGCCGGACACGCGAAGCACCTGGACTTCATCGAGCCGCAATTGGCGACGCTGGAGCGGGATGCGCCGTCCGGCGAGGACTGGCTGCACGAGGTGAAGTTCGACGGCTATCGCATGCAGGCGCAGATCGCCGGCACCGATGTGCGGCTGCTGACCCGCACCGGCCTCGACTGGACGAAAAAATTCGGCGACCCCATCGTCGCCGAGCTCGCCGGTCTGAAATGCAGCGACGCCATCATCGACGGCGAGATCGTCGTGCTGGCCGACAGCGGCGTCTCTTCCTTCGCGCTGCTGCAGCAGGATCTGTCGGCAAGACGGACAAATCGCTTCATCTACTATGTATTCGACCTGATGCGGCTGAATGGGCAGGACCTGCGCCGCGAGCCGCTGGTCGATCGCAAGCAGGCCCTGCAGGAATTGCTCGCCGGGCAGCCGCAGGACTCGGCGGTCCGCTTCAGCGATCATTTCGCCGAACCCGGCAAGGTGATGCTGGAGCATGCCTGCCGCATGGGGCTGGAAGGCGTCGTTTCCAAACGGGCCGATGCGTCCTACCGCGGCGGGCGGGGCCCGACATGGGTGAAGTCGAAATGCACGGCACGGCAGGAATTCGTCATCGGCGGCTATTTGCCGTCGGACAAGACCGGGCGCGGGCTGCGCTCGCTGCTGGTCGGCTATTACGAGGGTGGCAAACTGCACTATGCCGGTCGCGTCGGCACCGGCTTCTCCACCAAGGGCGCCAACGAGCTGAAGAAGAAACTCGACGCGCTGAAAGCCACGGCTTCACCGTTCAATGCGGCCGTGCCGAAGGGCAAGGGCCTGGTCTGGGTCAAACCGGAGCTGGTCGGCGAAGTGGAGTTCCGCAGCTGGACCTCCGACCGTATAATACGCCATGCCTCGTTCCAGGGATTGCGCGAGGATAAGCCCGCGGAGGAAGTCGTGCAGGAAAAGCCGAAGGCAGCAGCGACAGCCAAGAGCGCGGCCAAGGCCAAGCCGGCATCAAGCGCCGCCAAGGCCGCCGGAGCCGCCAGAACCACCGTGAAGCTCTCCCATCCCGACAAGCTTTTATGGCCCGACGAAAAGATATCGAAGCAAGCCCTGCTCGATCACTATGCGCTGGTATGGCCGCGCATGAAGCAGTTCGTGGTCGACCGCCCGCTCAGCCTTGTCAGGGCACCGGATGGCGTCCAGGGCCAGCGCTTCTTTCAGAAGCATGCGTCACCCGGCATGCACGAGAAGATCGCGAAGACGAACGATCCGACCGACGGCGAGGAAATCCTGTACATCCGCGACTTCGACGGCATTGCGGCGCTGGTCCAGCTCGGCGTGGTCGAAATCCACATCTGGGGCTGCACCATCGATGATCTTGCAAGGCCGGACCAGATCGTCTTCGATCTTGACCCGGACGAGGGCGTCGACGTCGAGGCGGTGCGCGCGGCCGCCCTCGACATCAGGGGCAAGCTCGACGAGCTGTCGCTGCCCAATTTCGTCAAGACGTCGGGCGGCAAGGGCTTTCATGTCGTCGTGCCGCTGAAACCGTCGGCGGATTGGGCCGAGGTCAAGAGCTTCGCCCATGATTTCGCCCGCGCGCTGGAACAGGGAGCGCCGGACCGCTACACCGCGACGTTGTCGAAGAAAGCGCGCACCGGCAAGATCTTCGTCGACTATCTGCGCAATGGCAGCGGCGCGACCACCGTCGCCCCCTACTCCTCGCGGGCCAAGAAGGGCGCCACCGTGTCGATGCCGGTGACCTGGGCCGAGATCGAGGCCGGACTGGCGCCGAACGCATTCCCGATCGGCGACAAGACAACGCTGAAGCAGCTGGCGAAAGCCGATCCGTGGGCGGATTTTTTCAAAGAGGGCAAGGTGTTGAAGCGGGGGTAGCCCGATTTCGACGCCGAGCAACACCCTCTGCCCTGCCCGGGCATCTCACCCTTGAAGTCACGGCTATCGCATATGGAGTCTTGCGAAGAGGGACCCCCACCCCTAGCTTGCCGGGGCGAGACCCGTGGCTCGCCCCGGCAAGCTAGGGGTGGGGGTATTCGTAGGGCGAAAGCCTCGGCTTTCATATGCGATTGCCCTGCCTTGAGGGGGAGAGGTCTGGCAGGACAGAGGGGGCGCTGTCCCGCCAGCAGCTCAGCTCAAAAACACCTTCTCGAATGCCGCCTTGCCCGGCGGCGAGAAGATCACCGCACGGCTGTCCTTCTCGCGCCGTGCCCATTTCTCGGCAAGAATCTTGTCGAGGATGGCGGCCCCAAGCGAGCCGGCGAGGTGCGAGCGCCGCACGCTCCAGTCGAGGCAGGCGCGGCAGAGCGGACGGCGAGGCCTAGCGTCGACATCGATGCCTATTGCCGCGAAATGCGATGTCGCCGACGGGCCAAGCCTGATCTCCCTGTCGTCGCGCCGCAGGATGTCCTTCTCGACAAACCGATCCAGCATCGCGACCGCCTGCTCGCCGGCGAGGTGGTCGTAACAGACGCGCGCGACGCGCATCGCCGCGTCACGCGGGCCCGGCCGCACCCGCCTGGGGCCGACGGCCTCGGCAACGCCGGTGATGGCCTCGATCATGCCCGCCACCTGCGGCCCGGCAAGGCCGTAATAGCGATGCCGGCCCTGACTGGCCAGGGTCAGCAATCCGCCCTCCATCAATTTCGACAAATGCGAGCTGGCGGTCGGCAGGGAGACGCCGGCTTCCAGCGCCAGCTCGCTCGCCGTCAATGCCGTGCCGCCCATCAATGCGGAGAGCATGTTGGCGCGGGCCGGATCGCCGACCAGGCTGGCGATACGGGCGATGTCGGGTCCTTCACGCATAGTTTGATCCTTGTCGAAGCATCCCAGTGAGATAACCACTATTCTGGCTTCAGCCCAAGGAGCCGGCGACGGCGGCTCCTGATAGGAAATGCCTAGCACCTCGATGCGCACGACGTTTCGACCGCGCTCGAACCATTGATGCAAAAACCCAGGGAGCCGACCATGACCATCACCTGCTTCATCCGCTACGAGATCGACCGTTTCGGCAAGGCTGCCTTCGAGGAATATGCCCGCAACTGGGGCCAGGCCATTCCGCGCTGCGGCGCCGACCTGATCGGCTACTATGCCCCGCATGAGAGCTCGGCCACGACGGCCTATGCCGTCTACAATATCGACAGCCTGGCGGCCTACGAAGCCTATCGCGCCCGGCTTGCCGCCGATCCCGCCGGCAAGGCAAACTATGAGTTCGCCCGCCGTGAACGCTTCATCCTCAGGGAGGACCGCATGTTCCTGAAACACGTCTCCGGGCCCCACGCGCCATTGGTGAAAACATGATCGCCGTCATCTTCGAGGTCGAACCGGCGGCGGGCAAACGCGATGCCTATCTCGCCATCGCCGCCAATTTGCGTCCCTTGCTCGACGGCATCGACGGGTTCATTTCCATCGAACGGTTCCAGAGTCTGGCCGACCCGAGCCGCATCCTGTCGCTGTCGTTCTGGCGCGACGAGGATGCGGTAAAGGCTTGGCGCAACACCGAGGAGCACCGGCAGGCGCAGCAAGCCGGCCGTGGCGGCATCTTTGCCGGCTATCGTCTGCGCATCGCGCATGTCATTCGCGACTATGGGCTGACGGAGAGGGAACAGGCGCCGGCGGACAGCCGGGCGGTGAATGGATGAGGCTATTTGGTTGATATTGGCGCCGCCCCTCACCTGCCTGCCGGCATCCTCTCCCCGTATAGTGACGGGGAGAGGGGCGCTGTCATCGCGGATTTCGCCAATTGCCTACCTTGCAGGAAGAGCACCAAGGTAGAAGCCATCTCCTTCTCCCCGTCCCTTATACGGGGAGAAGGTGCCGGCAGGCGGATGAGGGGCAGCGCCGACCTCCGCTTATCTATGCATTCCCGATCAGCACGCCGGCCGCGAACACCAGCGCGCCGCCCAGCACCACCTGGAAGGCGGCGCGCAGGAAGGGGGTCTGCATGTAGCGGTTCTGGACGAAGGCGATCGCCCACAATTCGAAGAACACCACCACGGCGGCGACGGCGGTCGCCGTCCAGAAATGCGGGATGAGATAGGGCAGCGCGTGGCCGAGACCGCCCGCCGCCGTCATGACGCCGGTGGTGATGCCGCGCTTTATCGGAGAGCCCCGGCCCGATAGCTTGCCGTCATCGGACGCCACTTCGGTGAAGCCCATCGAAATGCCGGCGCCGATCGAGGCGGCAAGACCGACCAGAAAGGTCTGCCAGGTGTCATGCGTGGCGAAGGCGGCGGCGAAGATCGGGGCCAGTGTCGAGACCGAGCCATCCATCAATCCGGCCAGGCCCGGCTGCACATAGGTGAGGATGAACTGGCGCTGCTCGGTGGCGGCCTCTTCATCCCTGACCTCGCCCGGGACATGCTTCTGTTCGAGGCGCTGCGCCAACGTTTCATGGCCTTGCTCCGCCAAGGCCAGGTGGTCGAGCAATTTCCGCGTCGAGGCATCGGTGGTGCGCTTCGCCGCCTCGACATAGAACAGATAGGCCTGCCGTTCCATCGCCTCGGCCTGGCTGCGCACATGCTCGATGCCGAGCGGCCTTACCAGCCAGTCGGGCTTGCGCTCATAGTACCCCTTCACATGCTCGCGCCGGATCAGCGGGATGCGCTCGCCAAAGCGCTTGCGATGAAGCTCGATCAGCGAGTCGCGATGGCCGTCCTCTTCCTTGGCCATCTCCTCGAACACTTTCGCCGATTGCGGAAACCGCTCCGCCAGCCCGTCGGCATAGGCCCGGTAGATGCGGCCATCGTCCTCCTCGGACGAAATGGCCAGCGCCAGGATCTCCTGTTCGGAGAGCGACTCGAAGGGTCGGCGGCCGAAGCCGAAAACACGGGAAAGCATGAGGAAATCACCCTAGTTTAGAATTGTTCTAAACTAGGGTTGGAAGTGGCCCGGGTCAATCGCATGCTTGGCCGCGAGGTCAAGAATTGTTGAAGCGCTCGAGCGTGGGTGGCCCTTTATTATCGGCAAAGATTCACCTATATAGCTGAACCTAAGACAAGAATGAGGATCCAGCAGATGACGACAAAACATCCCGCACAGCATTTCGATCCGAAGCCCGTCCTCGATCTTATCGCCAGCATCGAGGCGGACCTGCAGAGGCTGAAGGGCCTGGTCGAGCAGGAGGTCGAGAAGTTCGACCCCGCCAATCCGCACAACAAGGCTCCGGATGGCAAGCTGACCGAGGAAGGCGTCGAATGCTGCTACCGCATGTTCGACGAGGGCAAGTCGCGCTATTCGGTCTCACAGCAGATGAAGATCTCGTTTGCCGCCGCCACCCATCGCTTCAACAATTGGCGCAAGCTGGGCGGCACCAAGAGGCAAAGGACGCTGCTGGGTTAGGAACACTCAATTGCCGGTCTCGGCGCCGTTCATGACTCGCCAACTTTGTAAGGGTCACATTTTTTCAATGGCGCGCCACGTGCCTTTGCGGGCATCATAGAGACACCATTCCTCTTTGCTGGACTCGCATGACCGCCCCCATCCTTCCCGGCATCGCCGACATCCGCGCCGCCGCTGCCCGGCTTTCCGGCCTGATTGTCGAAACCCCCTTGATCGAATCGCAGGAGCTGAACAAGCGCTTTGGCGGCCGTATCCTGTTCAAGCCCGAGACGCTGCAGCGCACCGGCTCGTTCAAGTTCCGCGGCGCCTACAACAAGCTGTCTTCGCTGAGTGAAGAAGAACGCAGCCGTGGCGTCGTCGCCTTTTCCTCGGGCAATCATGCGCAAGGGGTCGCCGCTTCCGCCGCCATGTTCGGGGTGAAGGCGGTCATCGCCATGCCGGCGGACGCACCGGCGATGAAGATCGGCAACGTCCGCCGGATGGGCGCCGAGGTGGTGCCGTTCGACCGCTTCCGCGATGACCGCCTGACCGTGGTTCGCCCCTATCTGGACAAGGGCATGGTGCTGGTGCCGCCCTTCGACGATCCGGCCATCATCGCCGGGCAGGGCACGATTGGCCTTGAACTCATGAGGCAGGCCAGGACGCTCGGCGTCAGCCTCGACGCGGTCATTGTCCCCTGCGGCGGCGGCGGTCTGACCAGCGGCATCTCCGTCGCGGTCAAGGACGCCTCGCCCGGCACCGCGGTCTGGGCGGTGGAGCCGGAGCATTTCGACGACACGCGCCGCTCGCTTGCCGCCGGCGCCCGGGTTTCGAACGAACCGGGCTACAGCTCGATCTGCGACGCGATCCTGACCGCCGAGCCGGGCGCCATCACTTTCGAGATCAACCGCAGGAACCTCGCCGGCGCCATTGCCGTTTCCGACACGGCGACCGCGCAGGCGATGCGCGACGCCATGGCCCACCTCAAGCTGGTGGTCGAACCGGGCGGCTGTGTCGGACTGGCTGCGCTGTCTTCGGGCGGGATCGAACTCGCGGGCAAATGCGTCGCCGTGGTGCTGTCCGGCGGCAATGTCGATTTCGGCACCTATGCCGAAATCATGGCTGCTGCATAAAGCGGCGACCAGTTCTGGATTGCACGCGCCGTCGCGCATCTGACGATTGCCGAAGGCCTCGGGACCCCTGCTGGCGAACGTGCCGCCCAAATCCGGGGAGTGGTCGGAAGCCTCTCCACCAAAGAGACAAATGACCGAGGAGGAAACTATCATGAAGGCTATCGTGGTGACGGACCAGGCGGCGGGAACGGCCGGGATGACGCTGGTGGAGCGGCCCGAGCCGCAGGCAGCGATAAACGATGTCGTGGTTCAGGTTCATGCTTCGGGGTTCGTCCCGACCGAGCTGACGTGGCCCTCGACCTGGACCGATCGCCGCGATCGTGACCGAACACCGTCGATTCCCGGGCACGAACTGGCCGGCGTGGTCACCGCCCTCGGCTATGGCACGACGGGATTGTCGGTGGGACAGCGGGTGTTCGGCCTCGCCGACTGGTATCGCGACGGCACCCTGGCGCAGTATATCGCCATCGAGGCACGCAACCTCGCGCCGCTGCCGGGCGACGTCGACTTCACGGTGGGCGCGAGCCTGCCGATCTCGGGCCTGACCGCCTGGCAGGGGCTGTTCGAGCACGGCCGCCTCCGGGCCGGGCAGAGCGTCCTCGCCCACGGCGCGGCCGGTGCCGTCGGGTCGATGGTGACGCAACTCGCACGGGAGGCCGGCGCCTACGTCATCGGCACCGGCCGCGCCGCCGACCGTCAGGCGGTGCTCGACTTCGGCGCGAAGGAGTTCGTCGACCTCGACAACGACACGCTGGAAGGCGCCGTCAAAGTCGATCTGGTGTTCGACGTCATCGGCGGCGACGTCGGCAAGCGGTCCGCAGGCATGGTTCGGGCCGGAGGAACGCTGGTGTCCGTCGTCGGGCCGGCCGAGGCGCGGCCCGCCGACGGCCTGGCGGTCGACTTCGTTGTCGAGTCCGATCGTGCCCAGCTGAGCGAAATCGTCCAGCGGGTGCGGGACGGACGGCTGCGGACGAACATCGGCAACGTCTCGAGCCTCGACGATGCCGTCGCCGCCTTCAACCCGACCGAGCGCCGCAAGGGAAAGACGATCATCCGCGTTCGTCCGTGAGGATTTGGGGATGGCGCAAATGGCCTCAGAATCGTGGCCAGCCACGCCGTCATCACGCACCTGACGATCGCGGACGAACTTGGTCCGCAGTTGGCGAACGTGCCGGCGAGAATGGGGCAATGGATAGGAGGCTTGGTGCCGAGGAGCGACGACTTTCAGAAGTCAGGATGCTCAAGTTGTCGCGCGGCTGGGACCACTTTGGGGCCGCAAGCCGACTGTCCGTAATTGGAGGCAGGCTGGGGAACTCGATCATGCGGCGGCGCGGCGCGGCTCGTCCTATCGGCTTCACAGGCTGCTGAGTCGGCTAATGACATGCCCCGGCACCTTGCGGCGGCGCCGGAGCGTTTGTGAACGATTGACGACAAGATTCACAAAAAGGTGTCGACTCTCAACGGAACGTCGATCGGACCGATGGGTTCTGCCCATGTCGGACACGATCCGGCAAAAGCCGAAAAACGAAGATGGAGTATCTCCCATGCTTACAAAAATCCTCGCAGCCTCGGCCCTCACCATCGGCCTTGCGACGGCGGCGCTGGCCCAGGATGCCGGCGCTTATAACGCAAACACCGGGGCAACTTCCGGGACCCACCAGCCAAGGCACCATGCAAGACGGGTGCTCGTCGATCCAAGCACCACCTCCAGCATTGGCATCGTTGGGACGAGCTCGGATTATATGAATTCGAATGCCGATCAAAATTGCCCCGCAGGCCCGCAGGGGGCAAACCCGGAAACGCCCAATGCCAGCGGCAGGCCACCGAAGGCGCCACCATCGGTGAATGGCCACCATTGCGGCCAGTAACGGCGCCGCGGCAACAGGGGGGTAGCTCGTGCAGGCACCCCCCGCCGCTGCAGTTTTCGGGGCTACGCGGCCTCTTCCGAGTGTCGGTGCTTGATGTAGAGTTCCCCGGGGATCATCGAAGGGGAACATCGAAGTGAACGAAAAAGCCGGTCCGAGGCCGCTTTCGGAAATCGCCAGCTATCACGCCCACATCTATTACGACGGTCCGGCCGAGCGGCAGCACGCCGAATGGCTGCGTCTTCGCATCGGCGAACGTTTCCGCGTGCGCCTGGGCAATTGGCGCGACGAGCCCGTCTGCCCGCACGAGCAGGCCATGTACTAGGTCTCGTTTGGGGCCGAACATTCTAGGAATTGTGAGGCGGCAATCTCTCCACAGTCAATTAATTGCCGTCCTTAGGCGTCGTCAGTTTTCATACGAAGCTCTGATGTTGTGAAGATTTTGATGGTTGACAAGCATGGCTGCTTTTGGGGAACCATTGGAGCCAACCAAATGACCGCAATGGGCGCAAAGCAGTCATTCCTGCTCCGGCTTAGAACGTGCCCTTCATCAATATCCGGTTCTGGCTACCGCGACGTACCGTTTCGACCCACTCACGCCCGCCCAGCGGCTTGTCCCCCGCCCCTAGTCCAGCGTCCGCCTGAAGCGCACCAGGGCCACCCCGGCAAACAGCGCCACGAACACCACCAGCCAGCCGATCTCGGTCGCCACCGCCGGCAGCTGTGCGCCCTTCAGCATCACCGCGCGGGTGATGCGCAGGAAATGCGTCAGCGGGAAGATTTCGCCGAAAATCTGCGCCCAGCCGGGCATGCCGCGATAGGGGAACATGAAGCCTGACAGCATGATGGACGGCAGGAAGAAGAAGAAGGTCAGCTGCAGCGCCTGCATCTGCGTGCGGGCGATGGTCGAGATCGTGTAGCCGAGCAGCACCAGCGCCAGCACGAAGATCAGCACGGCGCTGAGCAGCAGCGATATCGAGCCGGCAAAGGGAATGGCAAACAGCAGCTTCGACGCCGCCAGCACCACCAGCACCTGCACCGCACCGACCGCTAGATAGGGCAGCACCTTGCCCATCATGATTTCCAGCGGGCTGGACGGCATCGCAAGCAGGTTCTCCATCGTGCCGCGCTCGGTCTCGCGCGTCAGCGCGATCGAGGTCATCATCACCATCGTCATCTGCAGGATGACGCCCAGCAGGCCGGGCACGATGTTGTATTGCGAGATGCCTTCCGGGTTGTAGCGCCGGTGCACCACGACATCGAGCTGGCCCTTGGCGGCCTCGGCGGCGGCCTCCTGCATGCCCTGGGCTCTGAGCAGCGCCTGGCCGGCGACGGTGCCGAGCGTCGAGATGGCGCCGGTGGCCACCGCCGGATCGGTGGCGTCGGCCTCAATCAGGATTTGCGGCTTGTCGCCGCGCTCCACCCGCCGGCCGAAATCGGCCGGAATGGTGACGACGAAGGCGACGTCGCCCCGCGCCATCAGGAACTCGGCCTCCTCGGCACTTTGCGCGACATGGTCAAAGCGGTAATAGCCGGTGGTCTGCAGCGCCGAGACTATGGCGCGCGTATAGGGATCGCTGCTGGTCGCCACCAGCGCCGCCGGCAGGCTCTTCGGATCGTTGTTGATGGCGTAGCCGAACAGCACCAGCTGGATCAGCGGCACGCCCAGCATCATGGCGAAGGTGATGCGGTCGCGCCGCATCTGGATGAACTCCTTGATCAGCAGCGCGCCGAGCCTGGCGAAGGAAAAGACGTCGTTCATGCCATGTTGTCCTTCGAGCCGGACATGAACTGGATGAAGACGTCCTCGAGGCTGGTTTCGCCCGGCGCCACCGTCACGCCCTTGTATTGCTTCTCGACATCGGCGAGCGCCGTTTCGAGCTTCTTCTTGTCGGAGCCGACGACATGCAGCGTCGCGCCGAACGGCGCCACCTGGTCGACGCCGGGGCGGCCCTGCAGCGCTTCGGCCACCTTGTCGAGACGGGGGCCCTGGACCACGAACGTGGTCAGCCCGGCATTCTTCACCACGTCCGCGACGGTGCCGGTGGCCAGCATCTTGCCGTAGGAGATGTAGCTGATGCGGTGGCAACGCTCGGCCTCGTCCATGTAGTGGGTGGAGACCAGCACCGTGAGACCGCCGCTGGCAAGGTGATGGATCTCGTCCCAGAATTCGCGCCGCGCTTTCGGGTCGACGCCGGCCGTCGGCTCGTCGAGCAAAAGCAGCTTCGGTTTGTGCATGATGCAGGCGGCCAGCGCCAGCCGCTGCTTCCAGCCGCCGGACAAGGTGCCGGCCAACTGGTTGCGGCGCGTGGCCAGTCCAAGCTCATCAAGTGTCTTGGCGACATACTCTTCGACCGGCTTCAACTGGTAGAGCCGCGCCACGAATTCGAGGTTCTCGCCGATCGTCAGATCCTCGTAGAACGAGAATCTCTGCGTCATGTAGCCGACTTCGCGCTTGATCCGGAGCGAGTCGGTGCGAATGTTGAACCCCAGCACCGTGCCTTCGCCCTCGTCCGGCGTCAGCAGGCCGCACATGATGCGGATGGTCGTGGTCTTGCCCGAACCGTTGGGGCCGAGGAAGCCGACGATCTCGCCTTCGGCGACCGACATCGTCACATGGTCGACGACGGTCTTGTCGCCGAAGCGCTTGACCAGGCCATGAACGTCGATGACGTTCATTTCGCCGTTTCCGCGAGATCGACGTCGACGATCTGGCCGGGCTGCAGCAGACCCGCATCGCCCTCCGGCCGCGCCTCGACGAGATAGACCAGCTTCTGCCGGTTCTCGAGCGAATAGATCACCGGCGGCGTGAATTCGGGGTCGGGCGAGACGTAGCTAACGCGCGCCTTCACGTCCGGGCCGCAACCGTCGCAACGAACGCTGAGCAGGCTGCCGACCTTGACGGAAGCGAAGGCGGTTTCCGGTATATAGACGCTGAGCTTGACCGCGCCGTCGGGCAGCATGGAGATGACAGGCGCCGTCGGCCCGGCTGTGTCGCCTGGATTGCGGATGACATCGTTGACGCGGCCGGGCGATGGCGCCGCCAGCACCCGTTTCGACAGCCGCCACTCGGCCTGCTGCAGCGCGGCCCGCGCCTGCTTGACCTGATTGTCGGCGGCCTTGATCGTCTCCGCGCGCGCCGGCAGGCCGCCGACGGCGAGATTGGCCTCAGCCTGCCCGACCTGGGCGTTGGCGGTCTCCAGCGTCGCCGAAGCCGTGTCGTAATCGGCCTGCGTGCCGGTGCCGCGCTTGAACAGATCGGCGGCACGGTCGTATTTTCGCTTTGCGTCATCGGCCTGCGCCTTGGCCATGTCGACCTGAGCCTTGAGCGCGGCGATTTCCTCCGGCCGCTTGCCGACCTGCAGGTCGGCAAGCTGTGCCTGCGCCTGCGCGAGGCTTGCCTCGGCCTGCGCCACCGCGATCCTGGCGTCGGCGCTTTCCAGCGTCACCACCGTCGTGCCGGGCGTGACGCGATCGCCGCGCTTCACGGCAACGGCCTCGACCTGCGCCACCTCGATCGGCGCCAGCAGCACATAATCGCCTTCGACATAGCCGACGGCCAGCGGGGCGGTGGGCGCACAGGCCCCGAAAAGCTGCGCGGCGAGCGGCAGCGAACACAGCAAGCTCATGGTCTTTGCCCCTTCATCCCGGTCCCTTTTCTGGCGGCCAGCATGGCGCTGAGGTTGTCCGTCGTGACCGCCACGACCTTGGCGGCCTCGGCGGCGCCGATGTCATGCCAGCCCATGCGGCGCATCACCGCTTCGCGGCCGATGCGGAAATAGATGACCTGGCCGATCAGCGTGAACACGGTCAGCCGGGTCCGTTCGCTTTCGGCCGGCTCGCCGGTCGCCTGCTCCCAGATCACGCACAGCCGGCGATGCGTCGGCTCGAAGACGCCGTCATAGATGCGGTCGAGCGCAGCCGTCGGATGCGACAGTTCACGCAGCACGAATTGCACGATCTCGCCGGCCTGCGGCTGCGCCACGATGAAACCGACCATCCGCTCCAGTGCGGCGAAAAGCTGCGCGCGCGCCGCCTCCGGATCGCTTGCCGCTCCCGGCTGGCCATTGCCGAGCGCCTGGCCGGCGATCGCCTGGATGGTTTCGACGATATAGTCGGCGGCGGCAGTGCGAAGGCCTTCCTTGCCGCCGAAATGATAAGCGATCGAGCCAATATTGGCTTGCGCTTCCGCCGCGATCTCGCGGGTCGAGGTGCCGTCGAAACCCTGCCGGCCGAACAGTTTCAGCGCAGCGCGGACAAGCGCGGCGCGCGTCAACTCCGCCGGGGCTGGCTGGCGGCGCGAAGTTCCGGTGATCGGCGATCTGGTCATGCCGAATTTTAATCAATCGATTGATTAAAGTCAACTCGTGTACGTGGCCGTCTTGCCATCGCCCGCGGCAGACGCTTTAGTGTGCGGTCATGGGCAAGGAAGTCGAGCGCAAGTTCCTGGTCTCCAGCACCGCGTGGCGGGATCTGGTCGAGGCGGATATCCGCATTCTCCAGTTCTACCTCGCCACCGCACCTGGACGAACCGTCCGCATCCGCATCAGCGATGGCGCCTCCGCCAAGCTGACGCTCAAATTCGGGCACGCGGCGCGTGAGCGGGACGAATTCGAATACCCGATCCCGTTGGCCGACGCGCTGGAGATGCTGGACTTCGCCATCGGACGTGTCATCGAGAAGACACGTCACCATGTTAGGCATCGCGGCTATCTCTATGAAGTCGACGTCTTTGGTGGCGCGCTCGCGGGACTTGTGGTGGCCGAACTCGAGACGCCGGAAGACGTGCCGGACGAAATGCTGCCAGACTGGCTCGGCCGAGAAGTCACCGGCGAGCAGAAATTTTACAACGCGTCGCTCGCCCTCGGGGGGATTCCGGAGATCGCCGCATGAGCTTTCGCATCGATCCGCGCCTGCCGTTGACCGCTGAGGTCAGGCGCATCCTTGCCGAAGAAATCGGCAAGGCACTCCTGCATCTGGACACGGCGCGCAGCCGGCCGGAACAGGGAGTGCACAAATGCCGCAAGCGGATCAAGAGCGCGCGCGCCTTGCTGCGGCTTGTTCGTTCCGGGAACGAAACATTCTGCACGACCGAGAACCATTGTTACCGGAATGTGGCGGCGCTGCTTGCCGGCCCCCGTGAGGCGACGGCGCTGATCGAGACCATCGACCGGCTGGCGGCAGATTTTCACAAGGAAAGCGCCAATGGCGGGCTCGATGCCGTGCGCGACAGGCTGGTCGCCCGCCAGCATGATCTGCTTGAGGGCGCTGGGCTTCGGGCCGCAATCGGCGCGGCGACCGCTGCCTGTGAGGACGGCATGAAGCGGATCGAAAGTCTTGCCTTGCCCGACCAGCCGGAACAGGCCGCCGACGTGCTTGCCGAAGGCGCCCGTACCGCGTTGCGCCGGGCCAGGAAGGCGCTCGACAAAGCCGGCTCGCGCGGCGAAGCCGACGATTTCCACGACTTGCGCAAGGCGGCCAAGGCGCATGGCATGCACCTCTCGCTGCTGGGCAGGCTTTGGCCGACGCCGATCAAGGCGCGGCGCAAGGCCGTCGATGCGCTGGGCGATCGGCTCGGCGAATTGCATGACGTGTTCGTCATGCGCGCGCTGCTCGAGACCGACGGCGAGCCGCTTGGGCCGCCGGAGGATACAAAGCTTCTCGGCAAGCTGCTGAAGCGTTCGGAAAAGAGCCTGAGGAAAACCTGTCTTGCCGAGGCCTCCGAACTCTTCGGCGACAGCCCCAAGCACTCGACGAAAAAACTGGCCCGCAAGGCGCGCGACGATCTTGCCAGCGCTCCGTCTCCGGAGGATTTGGCTGCTGCGGGGGCTTGACCGCGGAAGGACTTCGATCCGCGGATCGAACAACCGTCGGGTTGTGGCGACCGTGAAGCACAGGGACAATCACCGGCCGATCGGCCGCGCGGACTTGCCGAACGATACCGTGTCCCTCGCCCGCACTCTTATCGGCAAGGTGGTGGTGCGCGACTTGCCGGAAGGCAGGGTCAGCGGCCGCATCGTCGAGACCGAGGCCTATGTCGCCGGCGATGCCGCCGGGCACGGCTATCGGGGGATGACCCCGCGCAACCGCTCGCTGTTCCTCGAGCGGGGGCACGCCTATGTCTATCTTGCCTATGGCGTCTCCTACATGCTGAATGTCTCGAGCGACACGCCGGGGATCGGTACCGGCGTGCTGATCCGGGCCCTCGAGCCACTGGAAGGTATCGCGATCATGCGGCTGAACCGTCGTGTCGAGCGGTTGCGCGATCTGGCGCGCGGGCCCGGGAGACTGGCTGCGGCATTGCGTATCGATCGTTCACTCGACGGGCTCGACCTGTGCCAGGAAGGCCCGCTATGGCTCGCAAGCGATGATCACGAGCCCGGCGAAATCGCGGAGAGCCCCAGGATCGGCATTTCGAAGGATGCCGACCGGCTGCTGCGATTCTATCTCAGGGGCAGTCCCTTCGTCAGCGGTCCGAGATCGCTCAACCGGTGAGAGAGGGCCGACGCCGCCCTCCAACGAACAGTTCTGAACGCAAAGCTACCGCGCCTCTTGTTTCCCAGCCAGCTGTGCCCGCGCGTCTCGGATCGAGGCGGCGTAGGTCACCAGCGGCCGCTTGACGCCGTGGTTGATCAGCATGCGCCGTATCCGCGGCGACGCACCTGATATGATGAAGCGCACACCGGCGCGCCTGGCCTTGTGGGCCGCACTTTCGATGACATTGGCCGCCGTCGAATCGAAGAGCGGCACGGCGGAACAGTCGAGGATGAAGTTGCGACGCTGGTCGGCGATGCGGTCGAGCACGCTGCCGACGGTGGAGGCGGCGCCGAAGAAGAAAGCGCCCGAGATCCGGTAGACCACGGTGTCGACGTCGCTCGCCTCGCTGGAATCATAGGCGCCGGCGCCGTTGATGCGATCGGCGACATCGTCCTGCGCCAGATCCGCCTCGACCGCGACCGACTTGGCCATGCGGTCAATGAACAGGATCGAGCCGAGCGCGAAGCCGACGACGATGCCTTCGGTCAGGTCGCGGAAGACGACGATGAGGAAGGTCGCCATCAGCACCAGCGCATCGCCGCGCGACGCGCGCAGCAGCGCGGCGAAGGCCTGTTTTTCGAACATGTTCCAGCAGACCACCGCCAGCACACCGGCAAGGGCCGAGAGCGGGATGTAGCTGGCGAGCGGCGCCGCCACCAGCATCAGCGCGAGCAGGATCGCCGAATGCACCATGCCCGAGACCGGCCCGTGCGCGCCGGCGCGCACATTGGTGGCGGTGCGGGCAATGGTGCCGGTGGCGCAGATGCCGCCGAACAGGGCAGAGGCGATGTTGGCGAAGCCCTGCGCCACCAACTCGCAATTCGACCGGTGCCGCCGGCCCGTCATGCCGTCGGCGACGACGGCCGACAGCAGCGACTCGATGGCGCCGAGCAGCGCGAAAGCGATAGCGTCCGGCAGGACGTCGATCATCCTGTCGAGGCCGACCGGCGGCAGGCCAGGCCATTGCAGGCTGCGCGGGATGCCGCCATAGCGCGTGCCGATCGTCTCGGCAGGCAGCGCAAGCAGCGCCACGGCGAGCGAGGCGAGCCCGATGGCGATCAGCATGGCCGGCCATTTCGGCCGCCAACGCTTCAGCAAGGCGATGGTCGCGATGGTCAGCAGCGCCACGAAGGTCGCGGCGGGGTTGATCGTGCCGGCCGCCTCGCCAAGCGCGATCAGTTTTGGCACGAACGGTCCGGGCTCCTTGCCCGGCAAGGTCAATCCGAACAGTTCGACGATCTGGCCGGAGAAGATGATGACGGCAATGCCGGCGGTGAAGCCGACGGTGACCGGATAGGGGATGAACTTGATGTAGGTGCCGAGCCGGAGGTAGCCGATGGCGAGCAGGAACACACCGGCCATCATCGTCGCCAGCAGCAGGCCGTCAACGCCGACGCGGGCAACCGTGGCCGCCACCAGCACGATGAAGGCGCCGGCCGGCCCCCCGATCTGGAAGCGGCTGCCGCCCAATGCCGAGATGATGAAGCCGCCGACAATGGAGGTGTAGAGGCCACGCTCCGGCGTCACGCCCGATGCAATCGCGATTGCCATCGACAGCGGCAGCGCAATGATGGCGACCGTCAGGCCGGACATGACGTCGGCCTTGAATTGCGGCAGGTGGTAACCCTCCCGCCAGACCGTCACGAGTTTCGGCGTGAACAATTCGGAAAATGTCGGCTTTGCCGGCCCATGGGCCGCCTTATGGGCCGATTGATGCCCTGCCCGCCGTGTCTGATCCATGGACTGCCTTCCGCACCTGAAAGGCGGCGGGATCGTCGGCAGGACTGTCGGCGGTCGCCGTCGCGACTTATGCCGGCTCAGCCTTGGGATCCGGCGGCGCGGCGGGCTTGAGGCGCACGCCCCTGCCGCCGCGTTCGCTGGCCTGGTTCTCGCCGATCAATTCCACCCCGGCCTCGTCGAGAGCCTGGATGACCTTCATCAGCGTATCGACCACGCCCCTGACCACGCCGTCGCTCGCTTCCATGCGCTGGATGGTCGGAAGCGAGACGCCGGCGCGCTCGGCGAGTGTCTTCTGGTCGATGCCCGCCAACGCCCTTGCGGCGCGCATCTGCGCGGCAGTGATCATCGGCCTGAACCCATGTCTGAGTCTGCAGACATAACGTATAATACCGTCATTGTGATGTTTCAAGCATCAGAAGGCATAGTTCGACCATGTGAAGATCACTCACTTTCGCCGACCACACTGCGCCGCTGCAGGAGCCGCGCGGCCAACCAGCATAGCGTCGCCCAGGCGAAGCCCGCGCACCAGCCTGCCAGAACATCCGACGGCCAGTGGACGCCGAGATAGATGCGGCTGACGCCGACCAGCACCGTCGTCAGCACGGCGAGTGCCAGGACATAGACCTTGGTCGCCCGGCCATGCAGGAAACGCGCCGCGAGCGAACCCAGCGTGAGATAGGTCACCGCCGACAGCATGGCGTGGCCACTGGGGAAGGAAAGCGACGTTTCGCTGACCAGATGCGAGACGAGCTCGGGCCGAGGCCTGTCGATGCCGACCTTCAAAAGACTCGACAGAACCTGGCCACCCGCCACGGCGACGAAAATGAGAAGTGCGGTCCCCGGCCTGCGGATCAGCAGCAGATAGATAATCGTCGCCGCTGTGATCAGCACCAGCACGCTGGAGCTGCCAAGGCTTGTGATGTCGCGCATCGCCCCCTCCAGCCACGGCGGACCAACCGGAACGCCGGGCTGGCCCGCCTGGCGGAAAGCAAGCAGGATTTCCGTGTCGAAGCCGTGCGGCGCGGTCGCCCGCGCCACCTCCGTCAGCTCCACGAAGCCCCACAGCCCGCCAGCGATGACGAGGCCAGCCAGGAGGACCGGAAATTCGATCCGGTTGAGCAGGGTGCCCACGGTGTCTTTCATCGGGCCGGTGCCGCCGTCTTCATCTTGATCATCGCCCCTGCAGATAGGGCCCGAGCGTGATCAGCGCCACGGCGGCGACCGCCAGCACGATGCCGGTCGCCTGCAACGCGTTGACGCGCTCGCCAAAGAACAGCAGCGCCACGACGTTGACCGAGACCAGCTGGATAACGGCCGACAGACTGAACGACACCGACATGCCGAATTCGCGGATAAGCCGCAGCATGATCAGGTTGCCCAGCGAATAGAGCGCCAGGGTCAGCAGGATCTTGCCCAGGCTCGGCGCCAATCCCCATTGCTTGGCGGCGGTTGCCGCCAAAAGGAAGATCACCGTTGAAAAGCCAAGCTGGAGCAATCCCGAAAAGCTCACGTCCCATCCCCCCTCGAAGCGGTGCCCGCCATGTGTGTCGCGGCTCTTGTTTCCGAAGCGCGCCAGGACGTCAAGCGACGTCGTTCGAACGAAGGTCTTGGCAAGGGCAAGGCTGAAGCTCAATGTGCAGCCACCGCCCGGCCTGTTGAAAGAGGGGGTGGCCAGGAGCCGATGATTCGTATTCTTCAGAACTTGGCGCGGCGCTGGAGCGAGCTTTCCCTTGCCGTGCAATTCCTCGTTGCCGGCGGCTTTGGCCTTTTGGCCATCATGCTGGTGGTGGGCTTCTGGGTGACGATGCAAATCAGGGACGGCGTCATCCGCAATTCGGCCGCCACGACCGCACTTTATGTCGACAGCGTGATCGCGCCACTGCTGCCGGACCTGCGCAAGAGCGAGGAGCTGAGCGAGTCCGTCAAGCAGGCGCTCGACGAGACCCTTGGCCAGGGCGCGCTCGGCAAACGCCTTGTGTCGTTCAGGCTGTGGCGGCGCGACGGCACCGTGCTCTATGCGAAGAACGCGGCCTTGATCGGCCGCCGCTTCGATCTGAGCGACAATCTGCGTTCCGCATTCCAAGGCAGCGTCACCGCCCAACTCGACACGTTCGACGGCAATGAAAGCGAGGAGCAGGCTGTCGGCGTACCGCTGCTGGAGATCTACAATCCGGTGCGCGAACCCTGGTCCGGCGACGTGGTGGCCGTCACCGAATTCTTCGAGGTCGCGGGCGATTTCAAAGCCACTCTGGCTTCCGCCCTGATGTCGAGCTGGCTGATCGTGGCCGGCACCACCTTGACGGCGTTCCTGCTGCTGTCTGGCATCGTCCTGCGCGGCAGCCGCACCATCGACGATCAGCGCGGGGCGCTGCGCCGCCAGGTGTCGGAGCTGCAAGGCCTGGTGGCGCAGAACAGCGCCTTGCGCCACCGCGTGCAGCGGGCGTCGCGCCGCGCGACCGCGCTCAACGAAAGATATCTGCGCCGGATCGGCGCCGACCTCCATGACGGTCCGGCCCAGCTCGTGGCCCTAGCGGCGCTGCGCATGGACAGTCCGGTGTTTTCCGGCGACGGCCACTGGGGCGAAAGCCGCTCGACCGAGGTCGCGATGATCCGCAAGACGCTGGAGGATGCGATGCGCGAAATCCGCGGCATCTGCACCGGCCTCGTGCTGCCGCAGATAGAGACGGCCGCTACCACGGATATATTGCGGCTGGCCGTCAACGAACACGAGCGCCGGACGGGAACCTCGGTGACGCTCAAATTGCCTGGACATTTGCCCGAGCCCGGCGCCTCTGAGAAGATCAGTATCTATCGTTTCGTGCAGGAAGGGCTGAACAACGCCTATCGCCACGGACAGGGCAAAGATCAGGTGGTGCGTGCCGAGATGAAAAATGGCAGGCTTTTCGTGGAAGTTTCGGATGGCGGACCAGGCTTCGATCCGGCGCGGGCGGAGGGGCTGGGGCTCGCCGGCCTGCGGGAACGGGTCGAGAGCATTGGCGGCCAGTTCGAGACCTTGAGCGGGCCGCAAGGCACGCGGTTGGTGATCAGTTTGTCGGTCGAGGAGCAAGCATGATTGGCGCTATTCGCATTGCCATTGTCGATGATCATCCGCTTTTTCGCGAAGGTGTGACGCGCAGCCTGTCGGAGATCGGAGGCTTCGAAATGGTCGGCGAGGGCGCGACCGCGCAGGATGCGGAACGCATCGCTTCGACGGTGCGGCCCGACATATTGCTGCTCGACATCTCCATGCCGGGCGGCGGACTGGGGGCGGTTGCAAACATCCTCGCCGACCATCCTGCCCAGAAGATCGTCATGCTGACCGTTTCAGAGGCCAATACCGATGTGACCAAGGCCCTGAACGCAGGGGTGCGCGGCTATGTCCTCAAAGGTATCGGATCGCGCGCGCTCGCCGATATCCTGCGCAATGTGGCGGCCGGCGAGAGCTATCTTTCACCGACGCTGTCGGCCCGGCTGCTTTCCGATCTCCAGTCCCTGCAGCCGGCCGACGGCACGACGGACCGCCTGCGGCAACTCACCGGGAGGCAGACGGAAATCCTGCGGCTGGTGGCCGAGGGGCTCAGCAACAAGGAAGTTGCCTTGCGGCTGGATCTGCAGGAAAAGACAGTCAAACACCACATGACCGGGGTGCTGTCGAAACTCAACGTGCGAAACCGCACGGAAGCGGCCCTCATGATGCGCGAGTTTCGCGACCGCGACAGGAACCGCCCATAGCGATCGCGATACGGGAAACCGAGCGAGGCCGGTCAAAAAAAGAGGTCACCTCCGCCGGGGGCGGCGGAGGTGACATGCGAAACTGACCGTTGCCTGTTGGCCAGCCTCACAAGGCCTTGAGACGGCTGATATCGGCCGGCGTAACCCGGCGGTCGATGATCGTGCGACCGAGGGCATCCTCCATCCTGAAACGGCCGTTCTCGATCTTTTCCGTTATGCCGTCCGGATGCTGGACCATGATCTTCTTGCCATCCACGTCGACCTTGTCGCCGGTCGCCGTATTGACGTGACTGCTGGCGCCCTGGTCGTTCTGGCCGGTGCCGGATCCTGGATTGCCGCTACCGTCGTCACCACTACCCGTTCCTGAATTGTTGCCGCTATTCCCGCTGTTGCCGTTGCCATTCCCGCTGTTGCCGCTGCCACTGTTGCCGCCGTTCCCGCCGTTGCCATTGCCGCCATTGCCGCCGTTACCACCGTTGCCATTCCCGCCGCCCTTGCCGGCCTGTGCGCTGGCAGCGTCGAGGCCGGGAGCGAAGCCATGAAAGGCAATGTGATAGGGAGCGATGGTCAGCGCCAGCGCGGATGCCGATCCGAGCGCCAACCGGAAACAGCGGGTCGTGATCGATCTTCGCATCCTGGTCTCCGTCGATTGAGCCGGCGCGCCCACCCTCAACGTTGCAGCCAACATCGCCGAAAGACGTAGTAGCCGGAAGCGGCCTCCGACCGTTGCGTTTGTCCTCCAGGACCTTTGCAAGCGCAAGCTCGGACCAAAGTCCGAGATTCCGAGTGAACACCCTGCACCAGGCAAGCACCAGAACAGGCATAATGTCACGAAAATGTGATCGGCCGGCTGTAAGGCGTCGAACAGACACCCAAGCTCCAGCGACTCCAACAGAGGCAAGCCCGCATGACCGAACAGCGCTTCTCCGATGCCCGATTCCGCACCAGCCTGCTCGAGGAAAACGAAGGACCGGCCATCAACCCCACCGACAACCGCACCATGGGCGAGATTATCGCCGCGCGGTTCTCGCGCCGGGGTTTCCTGAAGGGGTCGCTCGCGGTCTCGGCGATCGCCGCCACCGTCAGTCCGCTGGCCATGATCGCCGCGGACGACGCCCGCGCCGCCGAAGGCTCCGCCTTCAAATTCGACGAGCTCGAGGCCGGCATCGACGACAAGCACCATGTCGCGCCGGGCTATGACGCCGACGTGCTGCTGCGCTGGGGCGACCCGCTGTTCGCCGATTCGCCGGAATTCGATCCGACCAAACAGTCTGCCGAGGCCCAGGCAAAACAGTTCGGCTACAATAACGACTATGTCGGCTACATCCCGATCGAGGGCTCCGCCGAGCATGGCCTGCTGGTGGTCAACCACGAATACACCAACCCGCACCTGATGTTCCCCGGCATCGTCAAGATCGTCGAGAAAGACGGCAAGAAGGCAGCCGAGGTCGCACCGCTGAGCAAAGAGCAGGTCGATGTCGAGATGGCGGCACATGGCGGCACGATCGTCGAGATCCGCAAGGTGTCGGGCAAATGGCAAGTGGTGCGCGACGGCAAGCTGAACCGCCGCATCACTTCCAGCACCGAAATGGCGCTGTCCGGACCGGTCGCCGGCCACGACCGCGTCAAGACCAATGCCGACCCATCCGGCACGAAGGTTCTCGGCACCGTCAACAACTGCGCCGGCGGCGTCACGCCCTGGGGCACCTATGTCATGGCCGAGGAGAACATCCACGGCTATTTCTCCGGCGAACTGCCGGAGGGCCACAAGGAAGCGGCCAACTACAAGCGCCTCGGCCTCCCGGAAGGCGCCTATGAGTGGGGCGCGCATTACGACCGCTTCAACCTCGCCAAGGAGCCGAACGAGCCGAACCGTTTCGGCTGGGTCGTCGAGGTCGACGTCGACGATCCGAATTCGACGCCGAAGAAGCGCACCGCCATGGGCCGCTTCAAGCATGAGGGCGCCGAATCGATCGTCGCCAAGGACGGCCGCGTGGTCTTTTATCTCGGCGACGACGAGCGCTTCGACTATGTCTACAAATTCGTCACCAAGGGAACTTTCAACGCCAGCGACCGCTTGGCCAACAAGGACCTGCTTGACGACGGCACGCTGCATGTCGCCAAATTCGCCGAGGACGGCACGGTGGAATGGCTGCCGATCGTCTTCGGCCAAGGCCCGCTGACGGCCGAAAACGGCTTTGCCAGCCAGGCCGATGTGCTGATCGAAACGCGCCGCGCGGCCGACCTGCTCGGCGCAACCAAGATGGACCGGCCGGAAGACATCCAGCCCAATGCCGTCAACGGCAAGGTCTATGTCATGCTGACCAACAACTCCAAGCGCAAGGCCGACCAGCTCGATGCCGCCAACCCGCGCGCCGCGAACGCCTTTGGCCACATCATCGAGATATCAGAGAGCGACGGCGATTTCGCCGCCACCAAGGGCAAGTGGGAAGTGCTGCTGAAATGCGGCGATCATTCCGTCGCCGATGTCGGCGCCACCTTCTCGACCGCGACGACGGCCAATGGCTGGTTCGGCATGCCCGACAATTGCGCGGTCGATTCGGCCGGACGCCTGTGGGTCGCCACCGATGGCCAGGGCCCGAAGGCCACCGGCCGCACCGACGGCCTGTGGGCGGTCGACACTGAAGGCGCGGCGCGCGCAACCTCGAAACTGTTCTTCCGCGTGCCGATCGGCGCCGAAATGTGCGGCCCGCTGTTTGCGCCCGACGACCAGACCGCCTTCGTTGCCGTCCAGCATCCGGGCGATGGCGGCGAAGACTGGGAAGCCTTTGGCCGCCCCTCCTACTATGAGGATCCGTCGACACGCTGGCCCGATTTCAAGCCCGAAATGCCGGTGCGGCCGGCGGTTGTCGTCATCACCAAACAGGGCGGCGGCAAGATCGCCGTCTGAGTTCAGGTGAAAACTCTGAAGGAGGGGGTTCGGGATCCGAAGCCCCTCCTTTTTCGCATGGAGTTTGCTCAAGCCTCGGGAAAGATCGGCAATTTACACGTGACGTCCCAGGTCCTGTCGAGGGAGACCGTCGCCATGCCGAAATCTGTCCATGACCGTGGCCTGCTCAAACCCGCCGAAATGGCCGCCGCAACGCATGTTCGACGAGGCCTGCCGCCGGCGCGACATGCATCCAGAATCCCCCGAGGCGCGCGAGATCGCGCGCCCGGTTGCCGGCTCCCCGGGCCCGGATCAGCGCGACGCGCCGAATAGATGGCGGGAGCCGGCGATCCGGCCGGCGATCGCCTTGCCCAATATGGCGGCGTTGGCGAAACAGCCGCGAATGCTCGGCCGCATGCCGGTGAACCAGAGGCCGGGCAGTTTCGGATCGTTTTCAGCGCCGTTGAAAAGCGGAACGCCCTTGCCGTCGAGCACGCCAAGATTGCCGACCATGCGCTCCAGCCCGGTGCGGTAGCCCGTCGCGGCAATGACGATGTCGGGATCGATCAGTCTGCCATCGGCCAGGATCACGCCGTCCGCGGTGAACTCCCTTATTGTCGGGACCACGACGATCTTGCCCGCTTTGATGGCGCTGACGGCGCCGTCGTCCGCGGCGATCGCGGTGTAGTCCGAGGTCAGGCGGCTGGCGCCGCCCGCCGGCGCGGGCGGCATGCCGAATTTGGTGAGGTCGCCGAAAACCAGGCGCTGCGTCAACGCCATCACCGCATCTGCAACACGCAGCGGCAAGCGCGCCATGAGCGGCGAGAGCCGGTGCACGGCGATCTTGCCGATCCGCTTGGGCAGAAGGGCGGGGCCGTTGCGGGCCGACAGCCATAGAGCCGCCGTATCGACGCCCGCCAGATGATTGAGGGCATCGAAGCCCGAATTGCCGGCGCCGACGACCAGCACCTTCTTGCCGGCATAGGTGTTGGCGTCGCCAAAATCCGCCGAATGGATGATCCGACCCGTGAACGCCTGCATGCCCGTCCAATGCGGCGTGAAAGGCTCCCTGTCGCGGCCGGTGGCGACAACGATATGACGTGCGAGGCGTGAGCCGGCGCTGGTGCGCACCGCCCAGTGGTCGCTCATGAACATGATGGTCTCGACGGCGACGCCAAACTCCACCGGCAGCCGGTTCGCCTCACGGAAATCGTTCATATGGCGGATAACGACCTTCCTGGGAGGGAAGGCTGGGGTACCCTTGGGAAAGGCAAGGCCGGGCAGCGCCGACAGATCGCGATGGGTGTTCAGATGCAGTTGCTGGTGGCGCCGGTGCCAGGGCTCGGCCAGCCGATTCTCCTTTTCGAGGATCGCCGTCGGCACACCAGCCTTGATCAACGCCTGCGCGACGGCCAATCCGGCGGCGCCGGCGCCAATGACGATCGCCGGCTCGACCGCCACCAACTGCTCCGCCGTTGTTCTGGTCGCCGTATCAGCCATTCACTCTCAAAACCCATTCAACCGCCGCGGCATCCCGCAAACTGGCAGGACGCTGTAACCGTTTGATCGCGCGCGGACCCACACAGCGGATCGGTGCCGGTCGCGCAAGCCCTGCGCCGAAGCATTCCGCCCCAGCCGGAAACAGCGGATCGCGGAAATGCGGTCAAAACAATGACATGGGCAGATTACCCGCTTCTGTCCGATTAGATACAGTCCTATATGGCATATGGGCGGCATCGGCGATAATCAGGTCGCGGCAATGTGATTGATTCGAGGTGGAGGATCTCGTTACCGACGCAGGAATTCGAAACCACGATCGTTTTCGGCTTCCCGCGAAAAATCAGACGCCACGGCGTGGCTTGCTGGTCCTTGGGAGCGCCACACACGGCACGCGGAATCGACCATGCCCTCCTTGCGTATCTATTTCGACAATATCCTCGAGGGTGCCTCGCCGAAGGTCGAGCGCCAGACGCTGACGCATGTCGAACGGCTGGCGATGGTCCGTCGCCATGGCGACTTCTCGCTCGCCTATTCCACTGCCGTGCAGGGCAAGCTTTCCTACTTTGGCGACGCCGATGGCTACATCGCCTTCGGCACCAAGATGAGGCATCATTTCGCGCTCGGCGACCCCGTGGCGGCGCCGGCGCGGCGGCCCGACTACATCAGGCGCTTTGTCGAGACCGCCGGCGACCCGTGGTTCGTGCAGATCGGCGAGGAGACCGCACGCGTGCTGGCCGGGCTCGGCTACAAGATCAATCGGCTGGGCATCGACACCCGCCTGCCGCTACCCGGGCACGACTTTTCCGGCAAGCGCAACGAAACGGTGCGCTATTCCGAGCGTTGGCTGTTGAAGAAGGGGTTTTCCTTCGACGAGGACAAACGCACCATCTTTCTCGACGAGATCGCCCGGCTCTCCCAAAATTGGCGCGGCGACCGCATCGTCAAGCGCTGGGAGATGGGTTTTCTCAACCGACCGTTTTACGATCAGGTCGGCACCGACATGCGCCGGTTCGTGCTGCACGGTCCAGATGGCGAACTGATCGCGTTGCTCGACTTCGACCCGCTGTTCGCCGACGGCAAGTTGATCGGCTACACCACCGCGTTCAAGCGCAAGCATATCGATGCCTCACCGCATGCCGAGATCGGCCTGACCAAATTCGCCGTCGACCGGTTTCGCGAAGAGGGTGTTTCCGTGGTCACGCTTGGCCTGTCGCCGCTGGTCGATATAGGACCAAGCGGATTTGCCGAAAGCGCGTTCTGGCGCAACACCTTCCAGCGCGCCTACGACTCGCCCTGGGTCAACCGCCGCAGGTTCAACCTGCAGGGCCAGGCGGCGTTCAAGCGACGCTTCCATGGCGTGGAAGAGCCGGTCTACATCGCCTTCCGCGAGGGCGCCTATATCGAGATGCTGGGCTTGCTGCGGCTGGTCAAGGCTATTTGACGTCTGCGGGAACCGGCTTCTGCGAAGCAGCATCAGTTCCTTAGCCGGTAACCGGTCCGGAAGATCCAGGCGACGATCGCGATGCAGCCGGCCAGGAAGACCAGCGTCATGCCGAGGCTGACGCCGACGGAGACGTCGGCCTTGCCGTAGAAACTCCAGCGGAAGCCGCTGATCAGGTAGACCACCGGGTTGAACAGCGTGATCGTCTTCCAGATGCCGGGCAGCATGTGGATCGAATAGAAGCTGCCGCCCAGGAAGGTCAGCGGCGTGACGATCAGAAGCGGCACCAGCTGCAGCTGTTCGAAGGTCTTGGCCCAGATGCCGATGATGAAGCCGAACAGGCTGAAGGTCACCGCGGTCAGCACCAGGAAAGCGACCATCCAGAACGGATGCTCGATCCTGAGCGGCACGAACAGCGCCGCGGTCGCCAGGATGATCAGGCCGAGCAGGATCGACTTGGTCGCAGCACCCCCGACATAGGCAATGATGATCTCCAGATAGGAGACCGGCGCCGACAGCAATTCATAGATCGAGCCGACGAATTTCGGGAAGTAGATGGCAAACGACGCATTCGAGATCGATTGCGTCAGGAGCGACAGCATCATCAGGCCCGGCACGATGAAGGCGCCGTAGCTGATGCCGTCGATCTCGGTGATGCGTGAGCCGATGGCCGAGCCGAAGACGACGAAATAGAGCGATGTCGAAATGACCGGCGAGATGATGCTCTGCAGCACGGTGCGGAAGGCACGCGCCATCTCCACCCGGTAGATCGCCCATACAGCACGAAGATTGGGGGCCGCACGAAGGTTCATGGCAGCGCGCAGGCTCATGGCTCTTGCCTCAGGAGATTGACGAAGATCTCTTCCAGCGAGCTGTTCTTGGTGTCCAGATCGCGGAACTGGACCCCGGCCGCTTCGAGATCGCGGATCAGCGAGGCGACGCCCGGCCGGTCGCTCTGGTTGTCATAGGTATAGGTGAGCTGGCTGCCGTCCGGCGCGAGCTCGAGCGCGTAGTGCGAGAGCCCGTCGGGCACACTGTCCAGCGGCGCGCGCAGCTCCAGCGTCATCTGCTTGCGGCCGAGCTTGCGCATCAGCTCGGCCTTGCCCTCGACCAGGATGATCTCGCCCTTGTTGATGACGCCGACGCGGTCGGCCATCGCCTCGGCTTCCTCGATATAGTGGGTGGTGAGGATGATGGTGACGCCGTCCTCGCGCAGCCGTCGCACCATCGCCCACATGTCCTGGCGCAGCTCGACGTCGACGCCTGCCGTCGGCTCGTCGAGGAACAGGATGCGCGGCTCGTGCGACAGCGCCTTGGCGATCATCAGCCGCCGCTTCATGCCGCCCGACAGGGTGATCGCCTTGGCGTCCTTCTTGTCCCACAGCGACAGGTCGCGCAGCACCTTCTCGACAAAGGTCGGGTTGGCCGGCTTGCCGAACAGGCCGCGGCTGTAGTTGACCGTTGCCCAGACCGTCTCGAAGGCGTCGATGGTCAGTTCCTGCGGCACCAGCCCGATCAGGCTGCGCGCGGCGCGGTAATCGCGGCCGATGTCATGGCCGTCGACGGTGACGGTGCCCGAGGAGCGGTTGACGATGCCGCAGACGATCGAGATCAGCGTCGTCTTGCCGGCGCCGTTGGGGCCGAGCAGCGCGAAGATCTCGCCGCGCCGGATGTCGAGATTGACTTCCTTGAGCGCCGTAAAGCCAGTGGCGTAGGTCTTGGAGACCCCGGAAATGGACAGGATGGAGGGCATGTCTGAAACGGCTGCCTGAAAGAGGTCCCCTGATATAGGCCTGTTGTCGTTTCATGCAACCGGAAGTCAATGGCGCTGCTGACAGTTCTCGACATCGAGGCTTGGGGACCGGCCGAAAATGCGTCGCTTGCAACCGGCAAAATTGTCCTGTGGCGTTCGGCCTCGCGGCAGGACGCCGCTTTGACCTGAAGCCACTTCGGGCCTATCCTTCGCGAGTATTACAGCAGCCGGAGCCCGTCATGGACCCGCTCATACTTTCGCGCATGCAGTTCGGCGCGAATATTTCGTTCCATATATTGTTTCCGACGATCACCATTGCGCTGGGCTGGGTGCTGCTGTTCTTCAAGCTGCGCTACAACGCGACCAACGATTCCGCCTGGATGCGTGCCTATTTCACCTGGGTGAAGGTGTTCGCTCTGTCCTTCGCCATGGGCGTGGTCTCGGGTGTTACCATGAGCTTCCAGTTCGGCACCAACTGGCCGGGCTACATGGAGCATGTCGGCAACATCGCCGGGCCGCTGCTCGCCTACGAGATCCTGACCGCCTTCTTCCTCGAGGCGGCCTTCCTCGGCATCATGCTGTTCGGTTTCCGCCGCGTGTCGAACCGCATCCACACTCTGGCCACCGTGCTGGTGGCTGGCGGCACCACGGTCTCGGCCTTCTGGATCATCGCGCTGAATTCCTGGATGCAGACGCCGGCCGGCTTCGTGATGGTCGACGGCAAGGCGCATGCGGTCGACTGGTGGGCTGTCGTCTTCAACCCCTCGATGCCCTATCGCCTGGTCCACATGCTGCTCGCCTCAGGCCTGACGGTTTCGTTCCTGATCGCGGGATTGTCGGCGCTGCGCTATCTCAATGGCGACCGCTCGGAATCGATGTGGAAGGCGTTGCGCACCGGCGTCTTCACCGCCGCGATCCTGATCCCGATCCAGATCTTGGCCGGCGACCAGCACGGGCTGAACACGCTGGAGCACCAGCCGCAGAAGATCGCCGCCATGGAGGCCAACTGGACCACCGGCCCCAACGTGCCGCTGGTGCTCTTCGCCTTGCCCGACGAGGCGGCGAAGGAGAACCGGTTCGAGGTGACCATTCCCGACGGGGCAAGCTTGATCCTGCGGCACGGCGCCAGTGGCGTCGTGCCGGGGCTGAACGATTTTCCGGGCAACCATCCGCCGGTCTTCCCCATCTTCTGGAGTTTCCGCATCATGGTCGGAACCGGTCTTCTGATGCTTGCCGTTTCCTGGTCGGCGGCGTTCTTCCTCAAGCGCCGGCACCGCCTGCCGAAGCCGCTCGCCCTGCTGATGGTGCCGATGGCGCTGTCGGGCTGGCTGGCGACGCTGGCCGGCTGGTACACGACCGAGATCGGCCGCCAGCCCTGGCTGGTGACGGGTGTGCTGAAGACCGCCGACGCCGTCGGCCCGGTGGCGGGCAGCCATGTGGCGCTGACGCTCGCCATCTATCTCATTCTCTACGTGCTGTTGCTGATCGCCTATCTCGGCGTGCTGGTGCATCTGGCGCTGAAGGCGGCCAAGGATGGCGACACCTCGCCGCTGCCGGGTGTTCTCAACGCGCCGCTGTCGCAGCCGGCGGCAGGGGAGTGAACATGCCTTCCTCGCGGGTCCGCGCCGCCCCTCACCTGCCTGCCGGCATCCTCTCCCCGTACAGGGACGGGGAGAGGAGCGCTGTCATCGCCGCTTCCGCCAATCACCGGCGTTGCAAGAAGGTAGCCAACATTGCGGCCAGCCCCCTTCTCCCCGTCCCTATACGGGGAGAAGGTGCCGGCAGGCGGATGAGGGGCGGCGCGGACCCCCACAATCAATTTGAAACGATCGCTTCAAGCGGTAAGGCCGTGCACCCGGCCCATCGCGGCTGGGAGACATAGCGATGACCTACGACTGGCCAACCCTGCTGCCGCTGATCTTCGCCGGCCTGATGGGCCTCGCCATCCTGATCTATGTCATTCTCGACGGCTTCGATCTCGGCATCGGCATCCTGTTCGCCGCGGCGGAAGACACCGAGCAGGACACGATGATCGCGGCGATCGGTCCGTTCTGGGACGCCAACGAGACCTGGCTGGTGCTGGCCGTCGGCCTGCTGCTGGTCGCCTTCCCGATGGCGCATGGCGTCATCCTGACCGCGCTCTACATTCCGGTCTTCGTGCTGCTGGTCGGGCTGATCCTGCGCGGCGTCGCCTTCGACTTCCGCGCCAAGGTGCCGACCGAGCGCAAGCACCGCTGGAACCGCATCTTCTTCCTCGGCTCGCTCATCGCCTCGCTGGCGCAGGGCTACATGCTGGGCGTCTATGTGCTCGGCCTCGATGTCGGCCCGGGCGGCGTGGCGTTCGGCGTGCTGGTGGCGTTCTGCCTGGCAGCCGCCTACGCGGCGATGGGTGCGGCCTGGGTGATCTACAAGACCGAAGGCGCGCTGCAGAGGAAGGCGGTGCGCTGGCTGCGCACCACCCTGGTGCTGACCGCGCTCGGCATGGCCGCCGTATCGCTGGCGACACCCTTCGCCAGCCCGCGCATCTTCGACAAATGGTTCGTCTGGCCCGAGATGCTGTACCTGTCGCCGCTGCCGATCCTGTCGGCGCTGCTGTTCCTGTGGCTGTGGCGGCAGACCTTCCACCTGCCCAGGCCCGACGACCGCCATGCGCTGACGCCGTTCCTGACGCTGGCCGGCATCTTCGTGCTGGGCTTTGCCGGTCTTGCCTGGTCGTTCTACCCGTTCGTGGTGCCTGACCGGCTGACCATCTGGCAGGCGGCGTCGGCACCCGAAAGCCTGGCCATCATCCTGGCCGGCACCGTGGTGGTGCTGCCGATCATCATCTTCTATTCGTTCTATGCCTACCGTGTGTTCGGCGGCAAGGCGATCGATCTGACCTACGATTGATAGCGGCTCTCCCCCCTCGAGGGGGAGATGGCCGGCAGGCCAGAGGGGGTCGGCTCGACCGGGTTCGGCCTCCTGCGGCGGCGGAAGGTTAGCGCTTCACGCGCGGCGACCCCCTCTGTCGCCTTCGGCGACATCTCCCCCTCAAGGGGGGAGATAACGCGCCTCAGGGGCTCAATTACTCGCCGACAGCACCAGCACCGGCTTTTCGCTGTACAGCGCCGGGAACAGCGTCTTCAAGTTCGCCACCTTGGGCAGGTCGTTGTAGACGATGTAGGGATAGGTCGGGTTCAGCGTCAGGAAGTCCTGGTGGTAGTTCTCGGCCGGATAGAAGGTTTTGCCGGTCTCCAGCGTGGTGACGATCGGCTCGGGGAACACCTTGGCCTTGTCGAGCTGGGCGATGTAGCTCTCGGCAATCTTCTTCTGCGCTTCGTTTTCGGCGAAGATCGTCGATCGGTACTGGGTGCCTGAGTCCGGTCCCTGGTAATTGAGCTGCGTCGGATTGTGGGCGACCGAGAAATAGACCTGCAGCAGCTGGCCGTAAGTGACCTTCGAGGGGTCATAGGTGATCTCGACGGATTCGGCATGCCCGGTGCGGCCGGTGCCGACCGTCTCGTAGACGGCGTTTTCCTTCGAGCCGCCAGTGTAGCCGGAGACGGCCCTGGTGACGCCCTTGACGTGCTGGAACACCCCCTGCACGCCCCAGAAGCAGCCGCCGGCGAAGATCGCCGTCTCGGTGCCGCCAGCGGCCTTTTCGTCCATGGCCGGCGGCGGGATCTTCACCGCGTCCTCGGCGGAAACCGCCGGCGTCAGCCAGAAGGCGGCGCCGGCGGCGGCCAGGACGAGCGCGGCCAGCGCGCCCCTGACAAGGCCGGTCGAACGGTTCTTGATATTGGTCATGGTTGCACTCCTCATGGCTTCCACAGGGATCAGTCTATTGGATCGGGTAGGTCGGCGCGATGCACGAGTTGCGGCGGAAGCTCACATTCGTGTGCGCCGGCGCGCCGGCATCCCGGGTAAAATGACCGCCCCCGACCTTGGACAGGAACGGCCATGGCCAGGGACGGCGGGGAGCTGTGGCCCAAGGCCTAGTTGGCCGGAGCCGTCGCCCCCATCGCGTCCGCCGGCTTCATCGCGTCCGTCGCCGGCTTCATGGCATCGGCGGGCTTCATCGCGTCGGCTGGTTTCATGGCATCCGTCGCGGGCTTCATGGCGTCAGTGGCCATCGGGTCAGCCGGCTTCATGGCGTCGGTTGCCGGTTTCATCGCGTCCGCCGCCGGCGCCATCGCGTCCGTGGCCGGCTTCATGGCGTTGGTGGCGTCGTCGGCGCGGGCGATGCCGCCGGCCAGCAGCGCCGTCGAGCAGAGGGCGAGGGCGAGCGCGGGCAGCGTCAGGCGGGAAAGAACGATCATGATGGTCTCCTTGGCTTGGTCGTTGAGGGGGGATGGCGGCTCTGTCAGCCGCCGGCATTGGCGGCGCCGCAACGGCGGCGTCGCGCAATCTCGTTTGAAAGTGTGGGGGCTAGTTCGTGGTGGCGGCCAGGATCGGGCCGCCGCCCGGCGATTGCACCAGCACAGCCGTGCTGAGGCCGCTGGACGCCGCGGGCAGCGCATAGGTGGCGGCATCGCCGTTCCAGCTGCCTAGCTTTTGCAGCGCATGCACGACATTGGCGTGCGGCAAGGTGCGGCCGGTGTTTTCGCCGCGCGCCACCGGCACCTGCACGACGCCCCTGGCATAGCGCACCAGCCAGACATCGGCCTTGCCGCCCGGGGCCGGGCCGGCGCCGATCACGACCTTGCCGCCGTCGAGCGACAGCGACGGACCGCCGGTCTTGCCTGTGGCGGTGATCAGATGCTCGATCTCGCCCGGTGCGGCGCCGACGACATCGGCATGGCCGTTGACCACCACTTGCGGCGTGAACGGCCCGTCATGGCCAAGCGGCGGCTCGTAGGAAACCTGGCGCTGGGTGAACTCCTGCTTCCCGAACGTGTCCTTCCAGCCGAGATAATCCCAGTAGGTGACGTTGAAGGACAGCGCCAGAACGCCGGGCTGGTCCTTGACCTTGATGAGATTGGCATTGGCCGGCGGGCAGGACGAGCAGCCCTGGCTGGTGAACAGCTCGACCACGGTGAGCGGCTGGGCTTGCGCCGCCCCGAGCGTGGCCGCGAGCGCAAGCGCGCCGGACAATGCGATGAATTTGCTGCGCCTGGACTGCGACATCGGCTTGCTCCGTGGGGGACGGCGCTCGGTTGCGCCGGTCATATCCCCACTTCGCCGCCATTTGCGGCTTCGTTACAGAGCTCACCGGTTCGTGATGTTCTCGTGCGTCGCTGTGCCGTACAGGGTCCTTCTCCCCGTCACTATACGGGGAGAAGGTGCCGGCAGGCGGATGAGGGGCAGCGCCAACTTCCGGCTTTGGCCACCCCGGAAGAATTTTCCGATGGCAAAATCTGTTTACAGATGCAGAAGGCAGCGCTGCCCCTCATTGCCCTGCCGGGCATTTCTCCCCGTATAGTGACGGGGAGAAAGACGCTGCACGAATGGTTTCGCCTTACTGCGTCAGCACCGTGTTCGAGGGCCGCTGGTTGAAGTCGCACTTGCCGGAGACGGTGTAGAAGAAGTCCGCATTGGAGACTGGCGCCGGCACCGGACTGCCGCCGTCTTCCCAGGCCTGGTTGCTGGACTGGTTGCAAGGGACGGCGGAGAAGATGTCGACCTTTTGCCCGGTCGGCACTTCGACGCCGTCGATATAGAGCCGGTTGGAGGTGGTCGGATCATTCGTGGTGAGATATTGCGGCTTCCCCGATGGCACATACATCTGCATGTAGAGGCCACCCATCTGGCTGACGTCGATTGACGCGCCGGCGCCGTTGGCCGGGTACATCGTATCGACACAGTAATATTTCGTGCCGCTCGCATCCTGCTTGAGGGTCACGCCGGCGGGTGGGTTGTTGCCGACGGTGCACACCTGCTTCTGGGCCACCGTGGTGACGGTCTTGCCGGTTGAATCGGTCGTCAGGACGCTGGTGGTGGTGGTGCCATAGCCTTTCGGATCTCCGGTCTTGCCATAGGTGTAGTCGATCGTCATCAGCGGCTTGGCCACCGTCGCCCCTAACTGCGTGCCGTAGAGCGTCATCGTCTTGTTCCACCAGCCCGACGCCCCGGTTACCTTAAAGTTCGCCTGCACCAGCGACGGCGGCTTGCTGACCGCCGAGGCGACGGCGATCGGTACGGTGTCAATCCTGGCGATGGTCATGAAAACGGTGGGCATGGCGAAACTTGCCGTGGCCCGCGCAGTGGTGGCGGTGGCGGTGGTGCCAGCCACGAAGCTGTTCAGGGTCGCGGTTCCCTGTCCACCGTTGGCAAGGAAGGTATCCTGCAGCACCTGCTGGCGCTGCGGCAGCGTCGAGGCGGTATCCATGGTGGTGATCGACAGGATCGCGGCATCCAGCGCCTGCTGCTGATTGGACCTGATCTGTACGGCCGACGTATAATCGACGGCAAAGCCGGCGACGGTGATCAGCGGCACCGTACACAGGAAGAACAGCGGCATGATGGAGCCGCTGCGGGAGCGGGCAAACCCGCTTGCAACATTGCGCATTTCTGACCCCCGAAACACATGAGCGGCCGTGCGAATACCAAGCCGCCGACAACCAAGGTCTAACGCGATCGTTTAAAATTTATGCATTCCAGGCCGCCGGGCCCGGATTTTCGATTTTTCCGGCAATGCTCACCACTTCGTGATCGCCAGGGCAGCCCTTGCGCCGCAAGCCTTGCCGCCGATTGCCGCCCCTGCTAAAGCGCCCGGCATGAGCACGCCCCTCGACCACATCCGCAATTTCTCCATCGTCGCCCATATCGACCATGGCAAATCCACGCTTGCCGACCGCCTGATCCAGCTGACCGGCGGGCTGGAGGCGCGCGACATGAAGGAGCAGGTGCTGGACTCGATGGACATCGAGCGCGAGCGCGGCATCACCATCAAGGCGCAGACCGTGCGGCTGAAATACCGTGCCTTGAACGGCGAGGACTATATCCTCAACCTGATCGATACGCCCGGCCATGTCGATTTCGCCTATGAAGTGTCGCGGTCGCTGGCCGCCTGCGAGGGCTCGCTGCTGGTGGTCGACGCCTCCCAGGGCGTCGAGGCGCAGACGCTCGCCAATGTCTACCAGGCGATCGACAACAACCACGAGATCGTCGTGGTGCTGAACAAGGTCGACCTGCCGGCCGCCGAGCCAGAGCGCATCCGCGAGCAGGTCGAGGAGGTGATCGGCATCGACGCCTCCAACGCCGTGCTGATCTCGGCCAAGACCGGTCTTGGCATTCCCGACGTGCTGGAGGCCATCGTCCACCAGCTGCCGCCGCCGCGCGAGGGCGACGCCACCGCGCCGTTGAAGGCCATGCTGGTCGACAGCTGGTACGACGCCTATCTCGGCGTCATCGTCCTGGTGCGCATCATCGACGGCGTGCTGAAGAAGGGCCAGACCATCCGCATGATGGGCACCGGCGCCAAATATCTGGTCGAGCGCACCGGCGTGTTCACGCCCGCCCGCATCAATGTCGAGGAGCTCGGCCCCGGCGAGTTCGGATTCTTCACCGGCTCGATCAAGGAAGTGGCCGACACCCGCGTCGGCGACACCATCACCGAGGACAAGCGCCAGACCGCGCATGCGCTGCCTGGCTTCAAGCCGGCGCAGCCGGTGGTGTTCTGCGGCCTGTTCCCGGTCGACGCCGCCGATTTCGAGGATCTGCGCGCCGCCGTCGGCAAGCTGCGCCTCAACGACGCCAGCTTCTCTTATGAGATGGAAACCAGCGCCGCGCTCGGCTTCGGCTATCGCTGCGGCTTCCTCGGCCTTTTGCATCTCGAAATCATCCAGGAGCGGCTGGAGCGCGAGTTCAACCTCGACCTCATCGCCACCGCGCCTTCCGTCGTCTATCGGCTGCTGCTCAATGACGGCTCGATGAAGGAGCTGCACAACCCGGCCGACATGCCCGACGTGGTCAAGATCTCGGCCATCGAGGAGCCATGGATCCGCGCCACGATCCTGACGCCCGACGACTATCTCGGCGGCATATTGAAGCTCTGCCAGGACCGGCGCGGCATCCAGGTCGACCTCTCCTATGTCGGCAAGCGCGCCATGCTCACCTATGATCTGCCGCTCAACGAAGTCGTCTTCGACTTCTATGACCGGCTGAAGTCGATCTCCAAGGGCTACGCCTCCTTCGACTATCACCTGACCGACTATCGCGAGGGCGATCTGGTGAAGATGTCGATCCTGGTCAACGAGGAGCCGGTCGACGCGCTGTCGATGCTGGTGCACCGCACGGCGGCGGAAAAGCGCGGCCGGCAGATGGTGGAGAAGCTGAAGGAGCTGATCCCGCACCACCTCTTCAAGATCCCGATCCAGGCCGCGATCGGCGGCAAGGTCATCGCCCGCGAAACCATCTCGGCGCTGCGCAAGGACGTCACCGCAAAGTGCTACGGCGGCGACGTCTCGCGCAAGCGCAAGCTCTTGGACAAGCAGAAAGAGGGCAAGAAGCGGATGCGGCAGTTTGGGAAGGTCGATATTCCGCAGGAGGCGTTTATCCAGGCGCTGAAGATGGGCGATTGAGCGGTTCAGAGGTTCCTGATATGTTCTAAACGAGAAGAGCCTCAACGCCCCTAAGGATCTCCAACTTTGTCTCTATGCCAACCCTTCTGTTCGTGGCTGGATTGACAGGGCTAGGTGTTGGATGTGCGCGATGCGCAGTGAGCCTTCATAACAAATTCATTGGCAAATTCGGCGGGTATCGCGCATGCTCGCCAGAGTGATTTGCGTTTGCCAATTAGGTGATAAGCGCAGGAGGCATCAATGACTGAAGCACTGAAAAAACTGATTGAAGCTACCAAGACGCTCGATCAGACAAAAAGCGACAAGGAACAGCAACGCCGAAGTTTTGCTTATGGCAATACTAAATTCGAGAACGATAGAATAACTCGTGAGATGGTCGATAAGCAGGCGGAGCTTCTGAGCAAAGGCGCCAAGGGTTAATTGCCGACTGAAGGTTATTATGGTGGTCGATTCCGTGCAACGCCACAGCAGAGCATTCGAAGCTGAGCTGATATCGGACCCGGAGCTTAAAGCAGAGGCTGAGGCCAGGAATGGTCTGAGGCAGTATGACTATGGCATTCAGACGGTTTATCAGGCACTTGATCGTGGCAATTTCAAGCTCCGCCCATCTCTGATACTTGCCTTGCAACGAGAGGCGCTAGCCGGGATTAGCGCATACGCGGGTAACTTTCGGCCGGCAGGTGTAGAAATAGTTGGCAGCAAACACAAGCCGGCTGAAGCTCACCTTGTTCCTGAACTAATTGAAGAGCTTTGCGACTACGTCAACGAGAAATGGGACAAAGCGACGGCTATTCACCTTGCAGCATATATAATGTGGCGGCTTAATTGGGTGCATCCTTTCGCCGATGGAAACGGCCGGACATCCCGCATATTGTCGTACGTTGTTTTGTGTATAAAAGCAGAGAGCGTGTTTCCTGGAACACCAACCATTCCGGAACAAATAGTAGAGAACAGAAGTCCGTACTTCGATGCATTGGACGCGGCAGACGTTGCCTCCAAAGAGGGGCATATTGATCTCTCTAAGATGGAAGAATTGCTGTCTGGAATGTTGGCTCGACAGCTAACAAACGCTTATGAAAAGGCCGGTGGCCGAGCTTAACGCGCGGCTGGTGGCTGCCCCCCTCCTTCGCTTCCGCTCAACTTTCGTCATGTTCCACCCCGGTCGAAATTCGCAACACCACGGCCGGGAAAGCTCTTTGGACAACCGAACGCCTTGGCGTATCCTCTTCCCGCTTGGGGAGGACATCACATGCGCACCAATCCTCTCGACACCACCGCAGCCCTCGGCCTCGCCATCGGTGGCGCCTTCGGCCTAGCCGGCACCTTCGTCGCCAGCGCTCCGCTGCGCGAAACGCTCTGGGCGATCGACGGCGTGGCGCTGGTGGTGGCGACGGCCTTGCTCACCATGAAATACCAGCGGCTGGGCAATGATTGCGTGGCCGCGGGCTTCCTGACCTTCCTGGCCGGCGAAAGCCTGCTGCTGGCCGGCAATGCGGCGGGGCTGCAGGCCAGCGTGCCTTCCTATGTCGGCGGCATCTCGCTTTGGGCGGCGGCGCTGATCATGGTCAGCGTGCCCAGCACGTTCGCGTTGTGGATGCGGTTCACCGCCTTCATCGCCGCCGCGCTGTTCCTGGCCTCGGTGGGCATGGTGCTGTGGGGCACGCCGCTGCTGCCGACCTCCGCGCCGCTGCCCGCCGCCGGCTATCCGTTCCTGGTGGCGACCTTTGCCGGCTGGATCTGGACCTTGGTGAGGCCGGCGCGGTGAGAGCGTGTCGCTGCTCAACACTCGCAACAGCGCGTGCAACCGCATATGAAGAGGATGTCGGCGCTGCCCCTCACCTGCCTGCCGGCATCCTCTCCCCGTATAGTGACGGGGAGAGGGGCGCTCGTCGCCGATTTCGCCAATCGCCAACGTTGAAAGGTGCCAGCGTTGCGGCCAGCTATTCTCTCCCCGTCCCTATACGGGGAGAGATGTCCGGCAGGACAGTGAGGGGCGGCGCGACGCCTGGGGAGCACGCCGCTGCTGCCGACCTCGTCGCCCTTGCTCGCCGCCGGCTATCCGTTCCTGGTGGCGACCTTCGCCGGCTGGATCTGGACGCTGGTGAAGCCGGCGCGGTGAGACCATGTCGGCGCTGCTCAAAATCCGCAACAGCGCGTGCAACCGAATATGAAGAGAAATGTCGGCGCTGCCCCTCACCTGCCTGCCGGCATCCTCTCCCCGTATAGGGACGGGGAGAGGGGCGCTCGTCGCTGATTTCGCCAATCGCCAACGTTAAAAGGTGGAGCGGCGTTGCGGCCAGCTACTCTCGCCCCGTTTTACGGGGAGAGATGTCCGGCAGGACAGTGAGGGGCGGCGCAGGCGTCTGGGGGAGACGCGCGACAGTGGGAGCCCTAAACCTCACATGGCTTTGGCTTCGCGGGAGGGCGTCCCCCCGCTTCGCCGGGCCACCGTGCCGGGCGAGCCACGGGTCTCGTCCGTCCTTCGGACTCCCCACTCTCGTGGGGCGAGGACCCCAAGGACGGCTCTGCCTCACCCCTCAATCCAGACTTTCTCGAAATGCTGCTCCAGCGCCTGGTGCTGTTCGCAGCCTTCGATGCCCTTGCGGTAGGTGCGGTAGACCGAGCGCCAGTAGGGCTGGATGATGATGCCTGAATCGCGTAAATTCTTCTCGATGCCGGCCATGATCTCCTTGCGCTTGATAGGGTCGGGCATGGCCAGCGCCTTGTCGAGCAGCTCGTCGAACTCCTTGTCGGCATAGGCGCTCTCGTTCCAGGCGGCGCCCGATTTATACGCCAGCGCCAGCACCTGGACGCCGAGCGGGCGGCCGAGCCATTCGGTGCAGGAATAGGGGAACTTGCTCCAGTCGTTCCAGAAGGTGGCGGCGGGCAGCACGGTGCGCTTGATCTTGAGGCCGGCCTCGCGGATCTGCGCGGCGATCGCATCCGCCGTGCTCTTCTGCCATTCGATGTCGACCGAGATCAGCTCATATTCATGGTCCGCCTTGCCTGCCTCGGCGATCAGCTTCTTCGCCGCCTCGACGTCGCGCCTGGCCGGGCCGATATCGGCATATTCGGGGTGCATGGGGCCGACATGGTGGTTGTCGGCCGGCTTGCCGCGGCCGTCGAGGCCGAGCTTCAACACGGCGGAATTGTCGACGGCGAGCTGCGCGGCGCGGCGCACCTTGACGTCGTCATAGGGCGCGTTGGAGACATTGAAGCGGGCGACGATGGTGGAGCCGGTGGCGATCTCGGAGTTCTTCAGCCCCATCTTCTCGGTCTGCGAGACCGCGTCGGAAGCGGTTTCGTGGTCGGTGTCGATCTCGCCGGATTCGAAGGCCGACAGCATGGCGTTGGGGTCGGAGCCGTAGTCGATCCATTGGATGCCATCGAGGTAGAAATCGCCCTTCCACCAGGGCTCGTCCTTGCGCTTCACCTCGGCACCCGTCTCGGCGTCCCATTTCACCAGTTCGCAGGGGCCGGTGGTGATGGCCAGCGCCTTCATGGGATCGCTGCCGCCATCATAGGAGCGGTGCATGATGAGCGCGGGATAGTCGGCCATGCCGGCGACCAGCGAGATGTCGGGCTTCGGCAGATTGAGCTTTATCGTGTGGTCGTCGAGCTTCTCGATGCCGCCATCGACCACCTTCTTGGTGTCGGCGTTGACCAGCGCGCCCATGCGCGCGGCGACCGAATTGCCGGCGACACCGGCCTCGCACCAGCGGTTGAGGTTGTGGACGACATCGTCGGCGTTGAAGGCGTCGCCATTCGACCAGGTGATGCCCTTGCGGACATGCAGCGTCAGCGTCCTGGCGTCGTCGCTCATCTCCCATTTTTCCAGCAGCCAGGGCTCGAAGGTGAAGTCGGTGTTCCAGCGCACCAGATATTCGTTGCAGTGGCGGGCGACGTTGGACATTTCGACACCGTCGAAGGTGCGCGGGTCCTTGAACCCCTTGACGTTCATGGCGACACGAAGCACGCCGCCCTTCTTCGGTTCCGCCGCGCGAGCCGGCGTCGGGACGATGCCGCCCAGGGCAAAAGCGCCGGCGGCGCTGACGCCGAGGCCGGCCATCAGCGCAAAATACTCGCGGCGGTTGATGCCGCCCTTTCTGAAATCGTCGGCGACGGGCTTGGCCCGCGGGTGCAATTTGCGGTCGGTCAGCATGAATTTCATCGTCGTTCCCTCTTGTTGGTGCATGCCGCCCAAAATGCGAGGCGGTTTTGGGACAACGGCATGCACGGAAATCGGCGCGCCCCCGGCGGACCGCCAACGCGGGTGGCCGCGACCGCCGGGGCGCCATTGTCTGAGAGGAATGATAGGGCGGGGTGACGTGGCGGAATGTTCTGGAATCCGCAGGACTTGTGCGGTGCTCCGCACGGGTGGGCGGGGCGGGGGTACGGGTGCGACTTCGTCATCCTCGGGCGGAGCGGGAGCGAAGCGGACGCGCAGAC
>NZ_VFUX01000070.1:0-3310 GCF_006441275.1 Mesorhizobium sp. B2-4-17
GGTGCGCGTCACCGACGCTGGTGTCATGCCGAGCTGGCGAGCCGCGCCGGCGAAACTGCCTCGTTCGGCGACGGCCAGGAATACGCGCAGAGATTCAAGTTCACCCATTCTGAGATTATTACGATATGAGCAACAATCAATGCAAGATTATGCCTATTCCGGGGGCCAAAGAGGGAGGCTATCTGTTTGCTCGACGAAGACAACCAAGAGCGAGGACACCACCATGCTTACCCAGATCAAAGGACTGCATCACGTCACTTCGATGGCTGCCGATGCACAGGAAAACAATGACTTCTTCACCAAGACACTGGGCCTGCGCCGGGTCAAGAAAACCGTCAATTTCGACGCGCCCGACGTCTATCACCTCTATTACGGCGACGAGGTCGGATCCGCGGGCACGGTCATGACCTATTTCCCGTTCCCGCATATCGCCAAAGGCAATCGCGGCGCCGGTGAGGTCTCCGAGACCGTGTTTTCGGTGCCGAAGGAAACGCTTGGCTACTGGAAGGAACGTTTTGCCGGCAAGGGCGTGCTCGGACTGCAAGAGGACGAAGCTTTCGGTGAGAAGCGCCTGCGCTTCCTCGGCCCCGACGGCGACGGATTTGCCCTGACTGAAGTCGATGGCGACAAGCGTCAGCCCTTCGCTGGCGGAACGGTGCCGACCGACGAGGGTGTCCACGGATTTCACGGGGTGACCATGCGGCTGCGTGACGGCGGCGCGACGGGCGAGCTCCTGAAATATATGGGCTACGAGGAAGCCGATCGGCGGGGAGCGCTGACCCGTTACGCCATCAAGGGCGGCAATGGCGCGGACTTCGTCGATATCGAAGTGTTGCCCGGCGCGCCGGCGGCGCGCCAGGGTGCCGGCTCGGTGCATCACGTCGCCTTCGCGGTCGAGGACAGGGCGGCCCAGGCCGAGGTGCGCAAGGCACTCATGGACACCGGTTATCACGTCACCCCGGTCATCGACCGCGACTATTTCTGGGCCATCTATTTCCGCACGCCGGGAGGTGTCCTGTTCGAGGTGGCGACGCATGAACCCGGATTCAATCGCGACGAGGACACCGCCCATCTCGGCGAGGCGCTGAAGTTGCCGCTTCAGCACGCCAACCTGCGCGACCGGATCGAAGAGATCCTCCCACCCATCGTCGACTGACATCGGAAATCCCGCCGCCGGCTCCGGCCGGCGGCCTTCGGTGAAATAGGAGAACATCATGTCTCGTGACGCTTACCACCATTTCGCAAAGCAGCCCGAAATCGGAGCTCCGCTTGTCTTCGCGTTCCACGGAACCGGCGGCGACGAACATCAGTTCACCGGCCTGATAGGGCAGATATTGCCCGGAGCCGGCATCGTCTCGCCGAGAGGCGACGTGTCCGAGCACGGCGCAAACCGCTTTTTCCGCCGCAAGGCGGAAGGTGTCTACGACATGGCGGACCTTGCGACCCGTACCAGGAAGATGACGGATTTCATCCGCGCGCACCGGGAAGCGAATGAAAGCGCAACGGTCTTCGGACTCGGCTACTCCAACGGCGCGAACATTCTCGCTTCGGTGATCTTCGATGCACCAGAGCTCTTCGACCGGGTAGTGCTGATGCACCCGTTGATCCCCTGGTCGCCGCGACCCAATCCGGGTCTTCGATCGCTTGAGGTTCTGATCACCGCCGGCAGGCGCGATCCGATCTGCCCGCTGCCCTTGACAGAGGCGTTGGCCGGCTATCTCGAAGGCCAGGGCGCAAAGGTCGATTTGAAATTGCACGATGGCGGGCATGAGGTCAGGCAGCAGGAGATCGATGCCGTCGCCACCTTCCTGACCCGCGGCCCATAAGGCGCTTTGCGCGACCGGTTCCTCAATATCCCCCGGTCGCTGCCACCCCAAGGATAATCGAGAACGCGAGTGTCCACTTCGATTGGGGCCAGAAATTTGAGGCCGGGCAGGCAAGAGGCTCAATGCGGCAAGACAGGTCTGGATCCCGCCTGCCGCCCGAAGACGACGCCGAATTTTCTCGTCCCGGCTATCGACGCTTCAGGTCACTGATCTTAAGCAAATCCCTCGATGCGCCGACGAGGTCGCCTTCATGCAGATAAACCCCACAGACAGGATGCCGACATGAGCAGCCATCAGCCAAGCGGCATCCATCACGTCACCCTGATCACCCGCAATGTGCAGGCGAATGTCGATTTCTATGTCGGTTTCCTTGGCTTGCGGCTGGTCAAGCGCACAGGCGGTTATGAGGATGCCGAACAGCTCCATCTTTTCTATGGTGATGGGCTTGGATCTCCAGGTTCACTCGTCACCTTCCTTGTCTGGGAAGACGGCGCGCCGGGGCGTGTTGGCAATGGCCAGGTTTTTGAAATAGCCTTTGCGGTTCCTCCGGCCAGCCTTGGCGAATGGATGACGCGCGCCTTGAAATATGGCGTTGCGGTTGACGGGCCGATGCACGAATTCGGCGAAGCTGTCCTGAGACTGAAGGACCCGGATGGCATCATCGTGAAACTGGTCGCTTCCGATCTTTCCGCGATGCATTCGTGGGGCAAAGCCGAGATCGCCCCGCGTCGGTTGCGGGCCGTGACGATCCTGTCGGAGGTTCCGGAAGAGTCCGCCGCTTTCATCGAGAGGTTCGGCTATCGGCGTGGTCCCGTCCGGGGCAACATCACGCGTCTTCTGTCCGATACCGATGCCGTCGACATCCGTGACGGCTCTGGCTATGTTCCTGGCATTCCCGGCACCGGTACGGCCGACCATGTTGCATTCCGTGCCTCGGACACCGCGGCCATTGATGCGCTGCGGGAGCAATTGTCGCGGCTCAATTCGTCGCCCACCAATGTCCACGACCGGCGCTATTTCACGTCGCTCTATGTGCGCGAGCCCGCGGGCACTTTGCTGGAAGTGGCAACGGACGGGACGGGCTTCACCGTCGACGAAACAGCAGAGCAACTGGGGACAACCTTGATGCTGCCTCCGGCCGACAAGGACCGCGCCGATGATCTTCGGATCATGTTGCCGCAGTTCGCCTTGCCTGGAGAGGCGCGTTTGCCACGGCGCGACCTGCCATTCGTGCATCGCTTTCACACACCCGAAAATCCGGACGGCAGCACGATCATCCTGCTGCATGGCAGCGGCGGGACGGAGGCGGATCTGATGCCGCTGGCGCACCGGGTGGCGCCGCGCGCGACACTGCTCGGCGTGCGCGGACGCAGCCACGAAGAGGGAAGCGCGCGCTGGTTCCGCCGGATGACGGCCACCACCTTCGATCAGGCCGACATCCAAGCCGAGGCTGAGGCCTTCGCGGCCTTCGTGGAAGGCGCCAT
>NZ_VFUX01000071.1:0-2374 GCF_006441275.1 Mesorhizobium sp. B2-4-17
ACTGAATTGCTGCTGACGCTTCGGCCCGAATCTGACCTTCGGAAAGGCCATAGACGCAACGATTTCGAAGTCGGATACAGCTCAGCGCCCTACGACTCAGACAGCTCCGTGACGCTGTTCAAGGAGAACACGCTCTATCTCGCGGTTCCTGCGCCTAAGCCCACCCATCCATTCATCGAGCAGATCGACGGCGGCAAGATGCTCGCGAAAGCACCAAGCGAACTTGCCGAATTATTCGTCAGCGTGCAGCGCGATTTCGACGGTGGCGCAATCGAACATCTCACGTTGCGGCGCTGGCAATTCGCGTTGCTGGTCGAGAGGGATCGCGAGGGCAAGGCGCCCCTGGACTTCGGCACCATCGAACAGCGCCTCGCAAGGCCTGAGGAAGTCTGATGGTAAAGGCCGGCGACATCGTTCTGCTGGACTCACTCCGATATGTGGTTGACCGGATCGTCCCCAAGCAGAACGGCGGGCAGGATGCGAAGCTGATCCGTAGAACCAAATGGGGATCATTCTCCAGCATCGAGAGTAACCCTAGCCGGCTAACGCGACTGGAAACACCGAGCTTCGAGTCGGGCGAGAAAGTTACGGTCGACGGGATCAAGGGCACGTACCTGAGCCGCGAACGCGATGGCAACATTGCCCGCGTTATGCTGGCACCGAGACGGCGACAATTCACCGCCGTCGGCTTCTTTGAGATCGGTCCTGCCGTTGCGAGGGTAAGCTTTGCACTGCTGGTCATCGAAAATCGAAATGCAGCCTGAGGGAGAAGTCTGATGGCCCAGATTGGCGATATCGTCCTGCTCCGAAACGTGCGCTGGGTTATCACGGCTCTGCCCAATGCGAACGCCTACCTGAGCCGCCCTGAGGACGGAGGCTCAATGGGATTCCTCACCGGCCAAAGCGGGCTGACGGTTGTCGAAAGTCCCTCATTTCAGGAAGGCGATGCCGTCACCGTAAACGGGTTGAAGGGTTCCTATCTGGGCGCTGAGGACGGCGTGGCGCGGGTGCTGCTGGAAGCCCGCAGCGTGCAGCGACCGTCAGGATCATTCGCCATCGCGGAATCTGTCGCCCGAATGAACCTCGGATGGCTCGTGCTTGAAAACAAACTTTGAAGGAGAACAAACCATGAATATCATCGACATTGAACGGACGTTGGAAGTCTCGCCCAGCATTGATGAACGGGCAGTGGATCATCACGCTGAAAGGGCGGTCGGCAACGTCAAGCCTGAGCCCGACCTTGAGCATATGGCGCTATCAGGAGCCATGAAGGCGGCGAGGGAGGAGGCGCACGCGCTGGCCAATCTCGCCCACGCCGTGTTTGCGGACAAGACGCAGGCTCCCGCTGTTGCCGCCCTCCAGGTCGCGCAGGCTGCACAGAAGGTGGGTGCTAGGGTTGCCGCTAAGCTTGACGCCGCCCACGCCAAAGTTTCCGCCACGATAGCGGGCATCGAAAAGGCGACGTTCGCGCCGGCTGTCGAGTCGAAGTTCGAAATAGAGATCAGGGCGGCGCTCAAGGCTATGACGCAAGCCAAGCGCACCAAGGAACTCGCCGCTCGCTTCGACGCCAACGATATGACGACCCTCGCTGCTGTGCTGAGCGCCCCTTCCCTGTTGACGGGGATGACAGCCGCTGAGCTTGACGCGCTCAGGCACCGGTACCGGGAGAAGCATTTCCCGACCGAGATGAAGCGCTTGGATCGTCTCGTCAAGATGCGCGCTGCGGCTGAAACCGGCGGCAAGGCCTTCCTCGCTCTCGTGCAGAAAGCGTCCGACACCAAGTTCGCTGATGGCGCAATCGCGGCCCGCACGAAGCGCGAAAGCGCTCTTGCCGCACATCAACAGGGGGCATGAACATGGCTGGCGTTTTTCACATAGTCGGCGACGCAAAGCTGCGCAAGAAGATCACGGTGGCCGAGCTTGAGTCGGTGCCGGAGGAATATCGCATCTGCTACATGGACACCGACGACGGCGACCTTGAATTGTCCGTTCGCGCTGCGGATGCCGTTGTCGAGGCCAAGGCTGAAATCGTTCGCCTCAGTGCGCAGGTCGAGAAGCTTGAGACTGAGTATCCGGCGAAGCTGGAAGCCGAGAAAAAGGCGCGCCGCGACGACGCGGTGGAGAACGCCCTTCATTCGTCGCTCAGCAAAGCCAGGATTAAGCCCGGGCTGTTTGAAGGTGCGATGGCGCTGCTCAAGCGGGAAAATGAGTTCGAGGTGGAACTGTCTGACGACGGCAAAAAGCTTTTCGTGAACGCGCGCACGCCGCTGGGCCTGCAATCCGTCGATACCATCGTGGCACGGTTGGTGGAAGGCGAAGAGGGAGCGGCGTGGCGTGGCAAGCCGTCCGCCCCCTCTGCTGGGTTTTTCAGCGA
>NZ_VFUX01000072.1:0-1541 GCF_006441275.1 Mesorhizobium sp. B2-4-17
TCAGACTGCTGACAAACCCCTGGCATTTGCCGGGGGTTTTTGATTCACTGGGTCATGTTGAAGCGACCCGCCCCTGAACAGACCGCGCTCGAGATGGTGACGTTGGATCAGCTGGTTCCGGCTGACCACCTGTTGCGCAAGATCGATCGCGCGATCGACTTTTCCTTCATCCACGATCTGACAGCGCCGCTCTACTGCGCCGACAATGGCCGACCGCCGCTCGATCCGACCTTGATGTTCAAGGCGCTGTTCATCGGCTACCTGTTCGGCGTGCGCTCGGAGCGGCAGCTGGTGCGCGAGATCGAGGTCAATGTCGCCTACCGCTGGTTTTTGCGGCTGAAGCTGACGGACAAGGTGTTCGACGCCTCGACGCTGTCGCAGAACCGGCGCCGGCGCTACCAGGACGAGACGATCGCGCAGGCGATCTTCGACCGCATCGTCGAGCAGGCGATCCGGGCGGGGCTGGTGGACGGGACGGTGCTCTACACCGACAGCACGCATCTGAAGGCCAATGCCAACAAGGGCAAATACGACCTTGCCCTGGTCGCCAAGTCGCGGGCCGACTACTGGAGCGAACTCGACCGCGCCATCGAGGTGGAGCGGGCGCTGCATGGCCAAAAGCCGCTGAAGCAGAAGCAGCGCAAGCCGCCCGAGAAGCAGACCAAGGTCAGCCGTGCCGATCCGGAGGCCGGCTACATGGTGCGCGAGGGCAAGCCGAAGGGCTTCTTCTATCTCGATCACCGCACGGTGGATGGCCGTTGCGGCATCATCACCGACACGTTCGCCACGCCGGCCAACGTGCATGACTCGATCGTCTATCTCGGCCGGCTCGACCGCCAGGTGGAGCGCTTCGGCTTCAATGTGGCGGCTGCGGGGCTGGATGCCGGCTACGCCACACCGGGCATCGCCAAGGGGCTGGAGGACAGGACGATCAGGGGCGTCACCGGCTATCGCAACCCGACCCCGCCCAAGCCCGGCATGATGAGGAAGAGCGCCTTCGTCTATGAGCCGGATGCGGACGGCTATCGTTGCCCGCAGGGCCAGTTGCTTGCCTATGCCACAACCGACCGCAGCGGCTACCGGCATTACAGGAGCGATCCGGCGATCTGCCGCGACTGTCCGCTGTTGGCCTCCTGCACCTCAAACGCCAAGGCCGAACGCACCATCACGCGCCATGTCTGGCAGGACGCCCGCGAGCGGGTCGACGCCAATCGCTCGACCGCATGGGGCAAGGCCATCTACCGGCGCCGCAAGGAGACGGTCGAGCGGTCTTTCGCCGACGCCAAGCAGCTCTTCGGCCACCGCTATGCCCGCTTCCGAGGGCGAACCGGCGTCGCCTGCCAGTGCCTGATCGCCGCCGCCACCCAGAACATGAAAAAGATCGCAATCAGCCTCTGGCCAAGCCCAAAACCAGCACCCGCCTGAGGCCAGATGCGCAGCGCCAGCCTCCTGACATCTTCTCCTGACACCAATTTACAAAGCTCAATCAACGCGCAAAACAAAACCCCGCCGAAAATCGACGGGGTTCGTCAGCAGTCTGA
>NZ_VFUX01000073.1:0-1521 GCF_006441275.1 Mesorhizobium sp. B2-4-17
GGCTAGCGTGCGCACACATCTGCTTCGGAGGGGTGTCAAGGGACGTATTGGCCGGGCGGCAGATGGGGCTTGAAGGGTTGGAATCGTGTGTGATTCTGTAGCTGCCATTGTTGATTCGGGAGATTTCGACGATGGCCCCGCTGCTTGGATACTTCGGCGACCTGCGCTTGCAAAAAAGGGGAGCATGGTGCTGGAGCGCATGTGCATGCGCATCAGCGCGGGCATGCGTCGGCTGGCCGATACACGCGCGGAACAGGTTGCGTTCACGCGGCTGTTTGGCAATCCCAACGTGACGGTGCAGGAGATCGTGCGCACGGCGGCGGCGCAAACGGCCAAGGCGGCGGCCGGCCGTCATGTGCTGATCATCGAGGACAGCAGCGAGATCAACTATCAGGCCAAGGCCTCGCGCAAGCGCGGCCTCGGATGTGTCGGCAACGGCAAGGATATCGGGCTGTTCGTACACCCGGCGCTGGCCGTGGATGCCGGCGACGGGTCGGTGCTGGGCCTTGCGGCGGCCACGATCTGGCGGCGCCGGGGGCAGAAGGCGGACGACTACCAGGCCCTGCCGATCGAAGCCAAGGAAAGCTACAAATGGATCGCCACCGCCACGGCGGCCCGCCAGGCGCTGACCGACACGCCGCTCCTCACCGTGATCGGCGACCGCGAGGCCGACATCTACGAGGTGCTGGCAAGGCTGCCTGACGAGCGCACGCATGTGCTCATGCGCGCCGTGCGCGATCGGGCGCTGGGGGAAGAGGGCGGCCGCTTGTTCGGCGAGATAGCCAAGACGCCGGAAGCCGGCCGCATCGCCTTCGATCTGCAGGCGCGTCCCGGCCGGCCGGGACGCAAGGTGCACCTGGCCGTTCGCTTCGCCGAGGTCACCTTGCGCCAGCCGCGCCTTGGGGCCGACCGCCGCGATCCGCGCGCGGTCAGGCTCAATATCGTGGAAGTGCGCGAGATCGATCCGCCTTCGCCCAAGGACGCGGTGATCTGGCGGCTGTTGACAACCCACACCGTCAAGACACTCGCCGATGCCATCGCCATCGTCGATCTCTACCGGTCGCGCTGGACCATCGAGCAGTTGTTCCGGACCTTGAAGTCGCAGGCCATCGATCTGGAGGAAAGCCTCATCGCCGATGGCGATGCACTCGAACGTCTGGCTGCAACCGCGCTGATCGTGGCCACCAGGGTTATGCAACTCGTGCACGGGCGCGACGCGGCCGGCCAGACCCTCAGGGCCACACGCCTCTTCAATCCCGCCGAGATCGCCGTTCTGGACGCGCTGGTCGCCAGGCTGGAAGGCAAGACCCAAACGCAGAAGAACCCGCATCCGCCACACACGCTCGCTTGGGCGGCCTGGTGCATTGCCCGGCTCGGCGGCTGGAACGGCTATCCAAAGGAGCGCCCGCCGGGCCCGGTCACCTTCAGCAACGGCCTCAAACGCTTCCACGCCATTGTTGAGGGCTTCGTCCTTGCAAACCCATACTGACCACCGCCAAATCAAATGTGTGCGCACGCTAG
>NZ_VFUX01000074.1:0-1368 GCF_006441275.1 Mesorhizobium sp. B2-4-17
CCCTCCTGTTTGTGCCGGAGACAAGGTGGACAGGTGTTCGGGGACATCGTGGACACATTTTTTCATCATGATGAGACGGGTTGTTTTTGTTGTTGTTTGGGGTGTGGACCCTGTGGGCAAGGCTTAGCGTTGTCCACAAGTCCACAGGCCTCCCTGTCGGTGGAGCGCAGGTCAAGGGTGGCAATCCGATGCGAGCAGTAGTGCACGCTGAAGAGGCCATCCTGGTCAGTGGAGCGAAGTGCCACCAGCTCGCCGCGGAAGGCCTTGCCGATCCGCCAAGGTCGGTTCCTGAAGCTGATGAAGCCATCGCTGTCGACCTTGCGGACCTTGTCACCTGGTCCGTATTCGATCGCGGGCAACACCTCAGGGAAGCAGCGTGGGCTCGGCCGGTACCGCTCGGCCGGCGTCGCCATGTCGAGTGCCTCGTGCGGCCGTTCGTGGTTATAACGCGGACGCCATTGGTCGAAGGCCCGCTGACAATCGGCGAGATCGCCGAAGCTTCGCCCGCTGATCACTTCGGCTTTCAGCGTGCGATGGAAGCGCTCTTCCTTGCCTTGCGTCTGGGGGTGGCGCGGTCGACCGTGCAGGACGCGGATGCCAAGCCGCAACAACCAAACGCTGAACACGGTGTAGAGCTCGCCGCCGGGATCGCTCCACGGCGGGCCGCCATCCATCAGCATCGCCAGCGGCAAACCATAGTGGCGAAAGGCAATCTCCAGCTCCCCGCGCACCGTTCGGCCCTGCTCATTGCCGCAGGCAGAAAGCACCAGGTTGAAGCGCGAATGGTCGTCGAGCGTGGTGAGCGGATGGCAGCGGCCGCTATGGATGGCAAAGTGACCCTTGAAGTCCATTTGCCACAGCTCGTTGGGGGTCTCCCGCTCGAAGCGCTGCCATGGTCCCGGATGTTGCGCCGCTCCAGCCTCCGTCAGCCGCTCGTGACGGCGCAGGATCGCGGTGATCGTGCTTGCCGCCGGGATTTCGAGCTCACTATCCTTCTCCAGCGCCCCCTTGATCTTGCGGCCGCCCCAGACGTTGTTGCTCTTGTCGCGTACCTCCAACACCTTCGCCTCAACCTGCCAAGCGGTGCGCTGCGGACTCGAGTGCGGGCGGCGCGATCGCTCGGTCAGCCCGGCCAGCCCTTCCGCCTGATACCGCTCGATCCATTTGTAGCCGGTCGTCGGACTGATCCCGAACCGTCGACAAAGCTCTCGAACGTTCGCCCCCTCATTCAAGGCAAACATCACGAACTCTCGCTTCTGAGCCATCGCGGACACCTCGCAAAACGGCATTCCGTCCCTCCCGATTCGATGCTCGGGAAGTGTCCACGATGTCTCCGAACGCCTGTCCACCATCTCCCCGGTCTCTACA
>NZ_VFUX01000075.1:0-1205 GCF_006441275.1 Mesorhizobium sp. B2-4-17
CGCTTCACCGCCGAGCAATGCACAAACTACTTCAGCGCCGCAGGTTACGAGCCAGAGTGATCAGATTCTGCTCTAGTGCCGGTCGCGATGTGCCGGCTGCGGCAGCGCCGCCGGTGATGGAAACGCCGCCGAAACTAGGGCGCCGGCGTCGGAAGAGTGGCATCATCAAGATCGAATTCGGCGGTGGCCGTCATGTTCGGGTCGACGGCGACGTGGATGTCGACGCACTGCGACGTGGCCTGTCCCCGCGAGGCGATCGAAGCAAAGGCAGAGCCCGGCAAGACCGGCCAATTCTGGCAATTGTTGACATCTATTGCTATATTCCTGCGACCCACCTTCTCTCCATGAGGTCGCCATGCCCAATTACGCTCTGAACGACCATTACGAACGCTTCATCAGGAAGCAACTCGAATCAGGCCGCTACAACAATGCCAGTGAGGTTGTCCGCGCCGGCCTGCGCATGCTCGATGATTTCGAGGCGGAGCGGGAAAAGTGGCTGCGCGAGGAGATCCCGGCGCGGCTGACCGAGCTCCAGCAGGATCCGGCGAAGGGTATTCCTGCCGAGACGGTTTTCTCTCGGATCGAGGCGCGTCATCGTGCGAAGCAGGCGAAAGCCAAAGTAGGGGATGGAGTACCGGATTGTTTTCCATCCCAGCGCGGAAGCCGAGCTGGAACAGCTCTATGACGATATAGCCGAGCGCGCGTCGCCCGCGATCGCCTGGAATTTCGTTGTGGGTATCCGCGATCACCGCCTGGGCCTATCGACTTTTCCACAGCGAGGCACCGAACGGCTCGAAATCATGCCTGGGCTGCGGATCATCGGCTACCGGCGCGCCGTCAGTCTCGCTTTCGCCGTCGAGGGTGGGCGGGTGCTGATCCTGGGCATCTTCTATGCCGGCCGCAACATCACTCCGGAATTGCTTGAGGAACGGCTCTGATCCGCGGGATTCGGAGGCGTCACAGTCGAGATCCCGCTAGCCGCGACACGCAATTTCAGAGCCTCCGTACACGCTCGGAGCCGAGGTTGTGACGCGCATCACCGAAATGCCGGCACCGGAATTTCCGGCCAAAATTCGGCCAAGCCAACTCACGAATTTCGACCCCGTGGATATCCTCGCGAGAAATCGAAAAAACTTGGTCGAGTGGTGTTGACAGTTCTGGTTGGCGGCGACTATATACGCCTCACGAACGAGGGCGGTGCGCCG
>NZ_VFUX01000076.1:0-1159 GCF_006441275.1 Mesorhizobium sp. B2-4-17
CCTAGTCACCTGAATCTGAAGTTCGGTTCATTGTCTTCTGGCAGAAGCGCTTGACCGACGCGAGGATTTGGTCGGCGGATTTGACCCATTTGTATGGGGTCGGGTTCTCGTTGTGGGTTTCGATGAAGGCGTCGATATCAGCTTCCAGTTCTGCGGTGGAACGGTGTACGCCGCGCTGCAACTGCTTTCGCGTCAGCTCTGCGAACCACCGCTCGACCTGATTGATCCAGGATGCCGACGTTGGCGTGAAGTGAACATGCCAGTGTGGACGGCGCGCGAGCCAAGCCTTGATCCTCGGCGTCTTGTGGGTCGCATAGTTGTCCATCACCAGATGCACGTCCGGGCCATTGGGCATTTCGGTGTCGATCCGCTTCAGGAAGTCGAGGAATTCGGTGGCCCGGTGACGCTTGTAGCAATGACCTATCACCGCCCCAGTGGCAACATCGAGCGCGGCGAACAGAGAAGTCGTGCCGTTGCGAACATAAGTATGAGTACGCCGTTCGGCGACGCCCGGTGCCATAGGCAGAACCGGCTGCTCGCGATCCAATGCCTGGATTTGCGATTTCTCATCCACGCATAGCACGATCGCCCGGTCCGGTGGTGACATATAGAGGCCGACGATGTCCTGCACCTTATCAACGAAGAGCGGATCGGAGGAAAGCTTGAATGTCTCGGTACGATGCGGCTGCAGGCCAAACGCGGTCCAGATCCGACGGATGGTGGTATGAGAAAGGCCGCGGTCGGCTGCCATCGAACGGATGGACCAGTGCGTGGCATCCTTGGGAGTGGTGTTCAACGTACGCTCGACGACCTGAGCAACCTGGGCATCGGAGACAGTTCGCGGTCGACCGGTACGATATTCATCTGTCAGCCCTTCAATACCATCCTGTACGAACCGACGGCGCCACTTGCCAACCGTGTGCTCGTGAACACCCAGGCGTTCGGCAACGTCTTTGCTTTGCAAACCCTGCGCGCACAGCAAGACCATCCGGCATCGATCCGACAAGGAGCGCGGCGCCTTATGCCGCACCTGAGATTCGAGGAAACCTCTATCCGCGTCGCTTAGAACGACAAGGTCCGCCTGCCTGCCAGCCATGAATCAAACTCCTGCTCTTGTGACAGAAGCCAAACAAAATGAAGCTTACTTTTGTTCCAGGGG
>NZ_VFUX01000077.1:0-1053 GCF_006441275.1 Mesorhizobium sp. B2-4-17
CTGAAGGCGCTTCGGAACGGAATGAGGGTCGGACAAGAGCTGCGGTCGCGGGTCATCTCCATCGGCTTTACCGATTCCAGTCCGGCCCGTGCTGCGCTTGTCGCGAACACATTCGCTCAGGTCTATATTGACGACCTCATACAGAAACGACGTGCATTGGACCAGGTCGAACTGCAATCGCTGGTCGCCGGCCTGCCGCAAGTGCAAAGCGATCTGGTCGACGCAACCAACCGTCTGGAGACGTATCGGCTGACCCACGGCGCCGTCGATCAAAGTGCGGCCAACAATGCGGCCAATGAGAGAGCGGAACTCAGCCGACAGATTTCCCTGTCGAAAGCCGATCTCTCCGCCTCGGAAGCGCATCTTGAACGTATCGAGGATCTGCGGAAGGCGGGCGCGCCCGTTTCGGCAGTCGCTGAAGAAATCGGATCGCCGGTGCTGGCCGACCTGATGGCTCGCCAGCTGGGCGCTGGTGCGGACGAGGGTCAGGGGAATGCGATCAACCGTGAGATGGAACAGGACATCGCGCGCATCGCAGCCGAGGCAAAAGTCTACCGCGCCCAGGTTGCGGCGCTGGAAGAACACGAAAGAGTGCTCGACGCGGCGGTGTCCGACACTGCGAGCCAGCTTTCCGGCTTGCGTGCACTTGAGCCTCAGGTGACCATCGTAACGCAGCGATACAACGAGCTTCTTGGCCGGCGACAGGAGTTGATGCAGCACATCGCCGCTCCATCACCCGGAGTAGCGATCCTTTCGATGGCATGGCCGCCGTCAACTCCGAAGACGCTGCCGGCAGTTTTCCTGGTCCCGCCCGGCATGATCGTGTTCGGGCTGATGGGGGCGATTTTCGTCATGGTCCGCAACGCCTTCAATCAGACCTTGCGCAGTGAAGCCGAGGCCGAAGCCGAGCTTGGGATTCCGTGCGTGGGGTTGCTTCCCAAGGTTTCGGGACTTCACGCGAAACAGTTGCGGGATCTGGTTCTGAGCCAGCTGACCTCACCGTTCAGCCGTGCCGTGACGTCCGTTCTTGTCACCGCTGCGCCAACTCAGGGG
>NZ_VFUX01000078.1:0-1007 GCF_006441275.1 Mesorhizobium sp. B2-4-17
CTAGGTGTTTAGTCCCGGCATTTGATGGACCGGGTCGAGTCTGAACCGTTCGGGCTCTTTTTTCCAGATTTTGCAGATGAACTCATAAGGCGTGAGGCCTTTGAGGGTCTTGAGCCTGCGTGCGAAATTGTAGGCTGAGATGAAGTCGGCGAGGTGTCGGCGCAGCTGATCGTGATCGTCATAGTGGAAGCACTTGACGGTCGCGTCCTTGATGGTTCGGTTCATCCGCTCGACCTGGCCGTTGGTCCAGGGATGGTTGATCTTGGTGAGCCGGTGCTCGATGCCATGGTCGGCGCAGACATCATCGAAGATATGCCGGGGGGCATGGCGGTCGCAGCTTCGGTTGGGGAACTGGATGCCGTTGTCGGTCAAAATGGTGTGGATGGCATAGGGCACGGCCGCGATCAGATCTCGCAGGAACTGGATCATCGTCATCTTGTCCGCCGTCGCGTGTAGCTGCGCATAGGCGAACTTGGACGTCCGGTCGACGGCAACGAAGAGACGCAGCTTGCCCTCGGCGGTCTGCACATCGGCGATATCGATATGGAAATAGCCGATCGGATAGGCCTGAAACTTTTTCTTGGCCGGCTTGTCACCATCCACCTGCGGCAATCGCGAAATACCATGGCGTTGAAGGCAACGATGCAAGGACGAGCGTGTCAGATGCGGGATCGTCGGCTGAAGGGCATAGAGACAATCATCCAGTGGCAGCAGCGTGTGCTTGCGAAAGGCGACGATGGCCGCCTCTTCCTCCACAGACAACACCGTCGACTTCGGGTCCTTGGGGCCTGTCGGAAGATCGGCGGTCGAGGTTCGGTTCTTCCACTTTCGAACCGTCTTCTGATCGATCCCGTAGCGCCTGGCCAGCGCCCTCAGGCTCTCTTGACTATTTTGTATTGCTCGACGGATTGCCTCTGTCGTCGTGGCGCGGCCGTGCAGAACTTGTCCCATAACGCATCCTTCCAGTCGGAAGAAAATATCGCACCATTAAAGCTCGGGATCAAACA